>JAVKIA010000009.1 GCA_031459715.1 Armatimonadota bacterium
GTAGGGCTTGTAGGGGTCGAGTTTGTTCGGCCGCGGGGCGCGGGGGCCGTAGCGCGGCGGCCCGGTCTGGAGGAGCCATTTGTGCACCCTCTTACGGTCAAACCCGGTGAGCTCCGCGATGTCGGTGATCGACAGGCCTTGCCGGCGCATCTCGCGAATCTCGTCCACGTCCTCACCTCGCAGCAGTCGGGCCACCTCCTCCTCGCTACGGATTTGGTGACCATGATTCTGTTGAGGTGGGGACTTTTACCTCGGCGTTATGGGGAGTTTAGCACCGGCGCTGACAGTCCCGGGCCCAAGAGCTCTCTGCCACAGCCGCCGCCCCGCAGAAAACGCCTCCACAACCATCGTTCCGTTTTCCCGTTTCCGTACAAGACCGATACGGTCCCCGCTGCGGGAGACGTGAAGGGAAGCAAGGCGCGAGGCCTCGCGGGGATGACCTGCAATACAGCCCCGTCACGCAACCTGAGAAGGATAAGGCCATGCGGGAGGTCCCACGAAGGGTGCGGCAGACCCGTCTGTGGGTCGCGGTAGGCGGCCATCCAGGTGGCCGCACGCACCACAAGCCCGCGGTAGAGGGACTTGACGAACTCCACCTCGCGGGAGCTGTGGAAGTGGCGCCACAGGCAGAAATGGAAGAAGCGACGCGTCACCTAGGCGTGACCGGCGGAGGTGAGGGCATCGGCCACCAGTGCACCGTCCCGCGGCCAGACTTGGGCGTGGGTGTCGCGGGCGTATCCGGGCCTCACACAACGCGCTCAGGACACAGGATCAATACTGCGTCCCCGTCCCAGGCTCATCCCGCCCGACTCATCCCATCTCGGCCTCCGGGTGGGCGATGCCAGGCCTGGGAGCCACGGCCGCCGCCCGCCGGCGCTCCAGGTCCTGCCGTACAGCCGCGAGCACTCCCTCCCAGGGAATGAGGCGGGAGGCCTGCTCATCCCGTGCCTTCAGCTCCACCCCGCCCTGCCGCAGCGTCCGCCCGCTCACGGTCAGCCGCAGCGGCAGGCCGATCAGGTCGGCGTCGGTGAACTTCACCCCGGCGCTCCCCTCCCGGTCGTCGTAGAGGACCTCCACCCCGGCCTCTGTCAGTGTGACGTAGAGCTCATCGGATCGTGCGGCCACCTCCGGCTCCCGTCCGGCCAGGCGCACCAGGTGGACTTCGTAGGGGGCGACGCTTGCGGGCCAGCGCAGTCCTGATGAGTCGTGGTGAGCCTCAGCAAGACACTCCAGGAGCCGGCCGATGTCGATCCCACATGACCCCATGACCACGGGGTGACGTTGCCCTTCCGCGTCGACGTAGTAGGCTCCGAGGGCCTGCGTGAGGTGGGCGCCCGGCGGTCGGATGTGGCCGACCTCCACGCCCTGCACCAGGCGCAGCGCCTGCCCGCAGCGGACGCAGGGAGCTCCCTCCTGGACCTCCACCAGATCCACCACGGCGTCGGGGAGGAAGTCCCGGCCCACGTTCACGTTGCGCAGGTGGAAACCCTCCCGGTTGGCCCCCGCGACCAGGTTGGCCGAGGCGGCCACCAGGTCATCCACTACCACCAGTACGGAGCCGCGGGCCAGGCCGACCGGGGAGGCATAGCCGGGCACCGCGCCGGCGGCGCGGATGGTCTCAGCGGCGGCAGGCCGCAGCCGGCGGGCCCCGATGGCGCGGGCGAGCTTTCCCTCGTCCAGGCTCATGTCCCCCCGGACGATCCCCATGACCAGGACCTCGCGCGTCTCCCCCACGCCTTCTCCCGGAACCGTAGCCTGGTAGAGCACCACCTTGGCTGTGCGGCTGGGAGGGACGCCCAGGACCTGCGCCAGGGCGGCGATGGTCTCGGCGTGCGGCGTGGCCACAGGCTCCGCCGGCCTGGGGGCTTCCGGCTGGGGGATGGGCTTGGCGCAGCGGGCCGCCCGGCGGGTGGCGGCGTACCCGCAGCGGTCGCAGAGGACCACTGTCTCCTCTCCTATCTCCGTCAGGTAGACGAAGGCACGCCCTCTGCTCTCCCCGGTCATCTCCCCATTGGCGGCCACGGCAATGACCCCTGGCAGGCCCACGCGGCGGAAGAGGCGGTCGCAGGCCCAGAAGAGCTGTGGATGCTGCCTTTCCAGCCCCGCCTCGTCGGCATCCAGGGTGGCGGCCTCCACCACGGCCGCCTCCCCGGTGCGCAGCGGCCCGCCGGGCCCGGGGGAGTCACCTCCGGGCCCGGTGCGGATCCGATAGAGCAGCCGCGGGAGCTGCCGGTAGGAGTGGACCTCGCTTTGCGCCAGGCGGGCCACCGCCTCCTCGAATGGGGCAGGCAGCGGCAGCACCACTTCCTGCCCGCCGATGGCCTCCAGCTCCCCTCGGAGAACCTGCTCGATCCTGCGGATGACGCGCACGCCCAGCGGCAGGTAGCCGAAGGTGGCAGCAGCCAGCGGGCGGACGTACCCCGCCCGCAGCAGCAGGCGGTAGCTTTCCAGTCGCACCTCGGCGGGTGCCGCCCGCAGCGTCTGGCCGAAGAGCCGGGACATGCGCACCGGCCGCCTCCAGCCTCAGTAGGCCCGCGCGTAGTACACCGTGGCCCCAGCCGGCATGCCGCAGACCACGCAGGCCCCCGTCGGCCGGTCGTCCAGGGGGATGACCCGGGGCGAGGCTCCGGAGCGCTCGCGGAGGGTCTCCTCGCAGGAGGGCATCTCGCACCACCCCACGCGGACGAACCCGCGGCGCGCTTCGATCAGGGCGGCGACTTCGTCCACCGTCTGAGCATCGGAGATGTGCTCTTGCAGGAAGCGCCGCGCGCGGGCCATCAGCTCGTCCTGAATCTCCCGCAGGATACGCTCTACGGTGGCGGGCAGTCCATCCAGCGAGACCGCCTCCCTGGCCAGGCCGGTGCGTCGCACCAGCACCACCTGGTTCTGTGCCACATCCCGCGGTCCGATCTCCACCCGCAGGGGGACGCCGCGCATCTCCCACTCGTTGAACTTCCACCCCGGGGTGTACTGGTCCCGGTCGTCCAGCTTCACCCGGAACCGCTCCCCCAGCTGCGCCGCCAGGGCGGCGGCGCGCTCCTGTACCGCCGCCCCGTCCCGTCCCGGGATGGGGACGATGACCACCTGGTAGGGGGCGATCTGCGGGGGCAGGACCAGGCCCCGGTCGTCGCCGTGGGCCATGATCAGCGCGCCGATGATCCGGGTGGAGATGGCCCAGGAGGTGGTCCAGACGTACTTCTCCTGGTTGTCCTCATCCAGGAACTTGACATTGAAGGCGCGGCCGAAGTTCTGCCCCAGGAAGTGTGTGGTCCCGGCCTGGATGGCCTGGCCGTCGGGCATCAGTGCCTCCAGGGTGTAGGTCCAGTCCGCGCCGGCGAAGCGCTCGCTCGGGGGCTTGCGGCCAACCAGGAGGGGGATGGCCAGGACGTTCTCCACGAACTCCTTGTAGATCCCCAGGATGAGGCGGCACTCCGCGTCCGCCTCCTCCGCGGTGCGGTGGGCGGTGTGCCCCTCGTGCCAGAAGAACTCCGCGGTGCGCAGAAAGAGGCGCGTAGCCTTCTCCCAGCGCACCACGCTGTTCCACTGGACGATGAGCAACGGCAGGTCGCGGTACGACTGAATCCACCTGGCGTACATGGGCATCATGATGGCTTCAGAGGTCGGGCGCACCGCCAGCCGCTCCGCCAGCGGCTCGTCCCCGCCATGCGTCACCCAGGCCACCTGAGGCGCGAACCCCTTGACGTGCGCCGCCTCCTGCCGCAGCAGCGACTCCGGCACCAGCAGGGGGAAAGCGGCGTTCATGTGGCCGGTGGCCTTGAAACGGGCGTCCAGCCAGCGCTGGATTCCCTCCCAGATGGCGTAGCCGTAGGGGCGGATCACCATCATCCCCCGCACCGGCGAGTAGTCGGCCAGCTCCGCCCGCAGGCAGACAGCCGTGTACCAGTCAGAGAAGGCCTCCGCCTTACTTGGGATTTCCTTGACGTACCCGACGGTCATGACCCGGTGCTCCTCTCAGAAAGACTCACACCCCGCCCGAAGGGACGGGGTGTGCCCGTGGTACCACCCTGGTTCCGGCAGGGTTCGCCTGCCGGCACTCTCCCCCGCTCACGGTGGGGCGCCGGCGCGGCTGGATAACCGCGCGCACGGCTCGGAGGATGGGTTCAGCGCCCTGAGCGGACCGGGCTCACACCGTCCCCGGTTCGCTCCGCCGCCAGCGGCGCCTACGCGCCCTCCTCATCGCCAGCATACCTCTACCTTTGTAACAGCACACCAGTTTAAGCGTCAATGCCCGGGCCTCCATCAGGAGGTTGGCCCGTCCTCTGCTCGGTTAGCGCGCTCCAGGGAGTAGAGGTCGCGTGCATTCCCCCCAAGGATCCGCCCGGCCGCCTCCGGGATCTCCTCCTCGGCAAGAAAGCCTTCGGCGGCGATTCGCCGCAGGGCCCGATCCAGGGCCCGCCTCCCGTGAAGGCCACCCAGCCAGAAGAGTTCAGGAATGGAGAACGCGTCCGAGGCGTACAGCACCTTGGTGAGCGGGGCGTGGGCCAGGGCGTCCACCAGGGCCTGGGTGGCGCCATGGGCGAGGAAGGGTACGGCCAGGGACAGGTCAACGTAGACGTGGGCATAGACCGAGGCCAGCCAAGCAGCCTCCGCGACGTATGGATAGCTGTGCAACAAGACGAAACGCACCCTGCGGAAAGCCGGGTACTCAAACACCGGCCGCAGCCAGGCGGGGTTTGCGTAGACCAGATGCAGGTCGGGATCGCCAAACCCGGCGTGGACCTGGACAGGCAGCTCCAGCGGGGCGATGCGCTCTAGAGCCAGCCAGAGCATGGCATCCAGGAGGGGCTTGGCCGTGACCCGGTGCGGTCCGCTCCCCGCCTGCGCCCTCTCGGCTTGAAATGCCGCCTCGAGCGCCTCGGGGCTATGGCGCTCCACCGCCAGGCCGCTGCGGTAGGCGATGATCGTCTTGAAGGCCACCACCCCCTCCCGGGGAGCCTCCTCGATCGCCGCCACGAAGGCATCCTGTAGGGAAGCTAGGGAAGGAGCGGCCGGCAACAGCTCCTGGAGGAGGGCCTCCAGCCGCAACACCGGTGCCGTCCGGCACGGCAGCAGCGCGGCCAGTGCGCCGGGCGCATAGTGATCGCGGGGGCGGAATCCGTAGTCTACCAGCGCAGCGGCCACATTCGCCGCAGCGAAGCATTCCCGCACGAGCTCGGAGAAAGGCATCCGAGATCGCGCTTCCAGTACCGCTTCCTCATCCGCCGCGCATCCGAAGAACTCCGCCAGATCTCGGATGGCACGCCGATAGAAGACGGTGTGGGCAACGTGGTGCCGGGGGACCTCCCCGTCCGGGCTTTCGGTAAAGCAGGCACGATAGGCCTCGACCGTCCGCGGCTGATCCACCAGGAGGGAATGACAGTGGTGGTCGACCAGGGGAATTTCAGCGAATGGCAGCACCTCCGTCGTCCCTTTCATGGCCCCAGCGCCGGACGGCGTTTCAGTACCGCATGAGGTGCTGGCGGATCTCCTCCTCCACCGAGACGTCCTTGAGCGCCAGCCACTCCCCTCTCCGCACGGCCAGATAGGAGGTACCCAGCGGTTCGCCCAGGGCCGTCCACAGCACCTGGTCTTGCTGCAGCGCGGCGATGGCGTCCCCCAGGGAGGCGGGCAGAGGCAGGATGCCCCGGCGGCGGCGCTCTTCGACCGAAAGAGATGCGGGGTCGACCTCGACCGGGTCGCCGGGATGGCGGCGGCGGCGGATGCCGTCCAGCCCGGCGGCGATGACTGCGCCCAGGGCAAGGTAGGGGTTGGCACTAGCGTCGCACGTCTTAAGTTCAAAGTTCATGCTCTCCGGTCCACGCCGCGGAGTAATAACCCGCACGGCCGCCTCGCGGTTCTCCTGACCGTAGCAGGTGAACGCGCCGGCCCAGAACTGCGGCCGGATGCGGCGGTAGGAATTGACGCTGGGAACCGTCAGCGCGCACAGTGCCGGCAGGTGCTCCAGGAGGCCGCCAATGAACCAGTACCCCTCCTCCGAGAGGGACAGTGGATCGGCCGGATCGTAGAGCGCATTCTGCCCCTGTCGCCAGAGGCTGAGGTGGAGGTGGGCGCCGCTGCCCGCCTTGTCCGCCAGCGGTTTGGGGGCGAAAGAGGCCACCAGGTGGTGACGGGCGGCCACGCCGCGCACCACCTCCCGAAAGAGAACTTGCCGATCCGCCGCCTGCAGCGCGGGAGCGTGTCGGATGGTCAGCTCAAACTGGCCGGGCCCGGACTCGGGGTAGAAGAGCTGCGGTTCCAGCCCCATGCGCTGTAGTGTGTCCAGCAGGTTCAGCAGCACGTCGTGAGCCAGGTCGAAGGCCAGCGTCTGCGCGAAGACCGTGTCATCGAGGGGACGATACTCCTCGGGCATCTGGCGGAACAGGTAGAATTCTGTCTCGAAGCTCGCCTCCACGCGCAGGCCCGCCGCAGCGGCCTCCTCGCTCATGCGCCGGAGGAACGTGCGGGGGCAGTGTTCCCAGGCCCGCCCCTCCGCGGTATGAAAGTCTCCCAGGACAACCGCCGCCCCCGGGGCATAGGGCAGGACCGTCAAGGTCTCCATGTCCGGCATCAGCCACACCTCGCCCACCGGGCCCAGCCCCGATTCGGGCAGGACAGCGTCGTACATCAGGGGGAGGGCCTGCTGGGCCACCGAGAAACCAACGCCGGAGGCGACGCAGATGTCGAGACGCTCCGCGGGGACGGCCTTCGCTCGGATCAGGTTGGCATTATCGCAATACGTAAACCGGACGAAGCGGATTCCCTGCTCCTGTGCCCACGTCGCCCAGGTCTGCTTCCCCATCGCTCAGGGTGTGGTCTCACCGGCGAACTGGAAGACTCCCTTCACCACCCTGATCACCGTGACGCTTTTCTTGGGCACGTGCCGCCCGCCCTCGAAGCTGATGGTCCCGGTCACGCCGCGGAATCCCCGCGTTGCCTCCAGGGCGGCCTTGATGGCCTGGGAATCGGCCTTGCCCGCTCGTTTCACCGCGTCCAGGATGAGGTTAAAGGTATCGTACCCCAGCGCTGCAAACGCATTCTCCGGCCCGTGCCGGTACGCCTGCGTGTATGCCTTGACGAAGCTGGCCACCACGGGAGCCTTGCTGGTCAGCGAGACGTGGGTGGTGAAGTGAATGTTGTCGGCCAGCGCCTTGCCCGGGATCTTCACCAGCAGCTCCGTGTCGTAGCCGTCGCCCCCCACAATGGGAATCTTGATGCCCGCGGAACGGATCTGGCGTACGACCAGCCCGATATCATCAGGGACGGCTGAGATAAACAAGGCGTCGGGCGCCGGCGAGATGCGCCGCAGGCGGGTGATCTGTGCGGAGTAGTCCTTGTCGCCACTCTGATAGACGTCCTCGGCAACGACCGCACCGCCGAGTTCCAGCAGCTTCTGCTTGTAGAACTTGGTCAGGGTGAGGGTGTAGTCGTAGGCCTTGTCGGTCATGATCCAGACGCGCTTGGCCTTCAGCGTGCGCACCGTGTAGATGGCGCCCACGAACGCCTGAGCGTCATCGGTGAAAGGGGCCATGAAGGCGTAGTCGCCAATCTGGTCTGGCAGGTTGGGCAGGGTTGCCCCCGCGATGACGAAGGGAATCCTGGCTTTCTGGGCGATGGGCCCGGCGGCCAGGGCAAACGTCGAGTCGTTGAGACCACCCACCACGACGACCTTCTGTACGTTGATCAGGCGGGACATGGCGGTGGCCACGACGGTCTGGTCCGTCTTGCCGTCCTCCGCGGCCAGGACGATGCGCCTTCCCAGCACGCCGCCCCGCGCGTTCCACTCGCGGACAGCCAACTTCGCGCCGTTGAGCCCTGGCGCGTCGATGGAGGACATACCTCCTGTCACGTTGTACAGGGCGCCGACCTTGAGGGAGGGTTGCTGGGCGACGACGGGCGGGGCCAGCGCTGCCAGAACTACCAGAATGGCCAGCGCGGAGATCCTCCTCATGTTCCGCACCTCCTTTTGACCCACCGGCTGCATTGCCGGGAACAACGCTATCCGTTCGCTCCTCGGGCAGCGCGGACCTGCCGCAGGCGCGGAAGGCGAGGCCAGCGCGCCTCCCAGCCCCCCACCAGCCCGCGTGGCCGGAGCATCATCGTCAGGATCAACATCACGGCGAGGATCAACTGGCTGAGACCGAACAACGGAGGGAGCGTGATTCCGACCACCTCGATGCCCCCTTCCAGGCTGCGGAGGGCTTCCGGGATCAGCGTCAACACGATGGCCCCCACCACCGCACCTGTGGTACTTCCCAGGCCTCCCACCACGATCATGACGACCAAGTTGAAAGTCTCCACCAGCCAGAAGGAGTTCGGCGAGATCACCGTGATCAGGTGCGCCCACAGGCTCCCGGCTGTGCCGGCGAAGAAGGCACCCAGCACGAAACTGATCAGACGGGTGGCGGCGGCGGGGATGCCCATGGCCGCTGCCGCGCTCTCATCCTCCCGTACGGCCAACATGGCCCGCCCGAAGGCCGACTGGGTGAGACGCCACGACAGGTAGATGCAGGCTGCGGCAAATCCGTAGGTCCACCATGTGGTGGTGTACGGCGGGATCCCGCTGATACCTACGCCGCCGCGGGTTACCCGTTCCCAGTTCACCAGGACGGAGCGCACGATGACCAGAAACCCCAGCGTGGCCACCGCCAGGTAGTGTCCCCGCAGCTGCAGAACCGAGTAGCCGATCAGCGCAGCGCACAGCGCGGCCAGCACGCCCCCGGCCAGCGTGGCCGGCAGGAGGCCGATCTGCGTCTGCCGCAGCCAGCCGAACAGGTCAGGAAGAATCAACTCTTTCCGGGGGAGGGGGAGGGTGAGCAGCGCTGCGCTGTAGGCTCCCACGGCCATGAAGGCAATGTGCCCCAGCGAGAACACCCCGGTCATTCCATTGGTGAGGTTCAGGCTGACGGCCAGGATGATGTTGATGCCGACCACATCCACTAGGCGCAGATAGTAAGGGTTGAGGTAGGTCTGCCCCAGCCAGATGCCTGCCGCGCCCAGGATCAGCGCCGGTAGAGCGCGCACTCTAGACCCCCCGCTCCTCCATCGTGCCGAGCAACCCACGCGGGCGGACCAGAAGGACCAGAATCAACAGCAGGAACACGAAGGCATCGCGGTACCCTGACAGGTCCGGGGGCAGGAGCCCGACGAAGAGGATCTCGGCAAACCCCAGAACGAATCCTCCAACCATTGCTCCCGGGACGCTGCCGATTCCTCCGATCACGGCAGCCACAAACGCCTTGAGCCCGGGGAGGAATCCCATAAACGGATCGATCCGGCCGTACTGGGCCCCCAGCATCGCCCCGGCCACCGCTGCCAGGGCGGAACCCACGGCAAACGCCAGCATGATGATCCGTGCGGTGTCTACCCCCAGCATCTCGGCGACCAGCAAGTTCTGAGCGCAGGCCTGCATGGCGATGCCCTCCCGGGTGCGGGTGACGAAAAGGTGAATCCCTGCCATCAGGACCGCTGCCGTGGCCACGGTGAGCACGGTGAGGGTGTTGAACAGCACGCCGGCCACCGTATGCAGGTCGGTCAACCAGGCGGGGACGGAGAACGTGCGCGGGTGCGCCGTGAAGACCATGATGGCGGTGTTCTCCAGGAAGATCGAAACCGCCAGCGAGGTAATCAGGGCGGCCACCTCAGGAGCCTGCCGGATGGGACGGTAGGCTCCGCGCTCGATCAGGACGCCTAGGGCCGCCGCCCCAACCGCCGCGCCGAGCAGGGCCAGCCAGAAGTTGCCGCCGACCGCCGCCACCAGCAGGAGGGCAACATAGGCGCCAGCCATGAACACGTCCCCGTGGGCGAAGTTGATCAGCCGCAGGATCCCGTAAACGATAGAGAGGCCGATGGCGGTGAGGGCGTAAATGCTGCCCAGGGTCACTCCGTTGACTACCTGCTGCAGGAGATAAGTGACCAGGGCCACGACTAGCCTACCCGGGCACCCAGATAGGCCGCCGCCACAGCGGGCGTCGCGGCGAGCTCCGCGGCGGTACCCGTGAGCACGATCCGTCCCGTCTCCATGACATAGGCCCGCTCGGCGATATTTAGGGCCATGCGCGCGTTCTGTTCCACGAGCAGAATGGCCCGGCCCGCGGCGCGGATCTGCTCGATTACCATGAAGATAGTGCGCACCAGCAGAGGAGCCAGACCAAGCGACGGTTCGTCGAGCAACAGGAGCCGCGGACGGGACATCAGGGCCCGACCGATGGCCAGCATCTGCTGCTCCCCCCCGGACAGCGTTCCCGCCGGCTGGCGGCGCCGCTCGGCCAGAATCGGGAAGTAGGCGAAGACCTGCTCCAGGTCGTCGCGGATGAAACGGTCGCGGCGGGCGTAGGCGCCAAGCCGCAGGTTGTCCATGACACTTAGCAGGGGCAGGAGTTGTCTGCCCTCAGGCACGTGACCGATCCCCAGACGCGTGACCTGGTGGGGTGCCAGCCCGAGCAGAGAGTGTCCCCGGAAAATGATCCGGCCGTTCCGGGGGCGCACCACCCCCGAGATCGCTTTCAGGAGTGTCGTCTTGCCTGCGCCATTGGCGCCCAGAACGGCCACGAGCTCCCCGTCGCCGACATGGAGGGAGACCCCGCGCACCGCCCAAATTCCCCCGTAGGCAACTTCCAGGTTTTCAACGCTCAGCAACGGCATCCACACCCAGGTAGGCCTCAATCACCGCGGGGTGCTCGCGGATGACACCCGGCGAGCCCTCCGCGATGAGCTGGCCGAAGTTGATGGCCTGCACGCGATCGCACAGCCCCATCACCACGCGCATGTCGTGCTCGATGAGGAAGATGGTCAGCCCCAGGCGGTCGCGCAGTTGCCGCAACAGGGCCATCACCTCGCCGCTCTCCGCGGCAGTCAGGCCGCCCGCCGGCTCGTCCAGCAGGAGGATCACCGGGTCCAGGGCCAGGGCCCGCGCGATCTCCACCTTCCGCTGCACGCCCAGGGGCAGGCTGCGGACCTCCAGGTCGGCCACCGCGCCCAAGCCCAGCAGAGCCAGGATCTCCGCCGTCCGGCTGGCCAGACGCCTCTCCCCCTGGTGAAACGACGGCAGACCCAACAGGGTATCGAGGGCGCTGTAGCGGCGGTGGAGCTGGGCGCCAATGAGAACGTTCACCTGGACTGTCAGATGCGGGAAAAGTCGAATGTTCTGGAAAGTCCGCGCGATACCCAGGCGAGCCACGTGATCAGCGCGCAGGTTGGTGATCTCCCGATTGCGGAAAACGATGCGCCCGGCACTGGGACGCAGGTGGCCGGAAATCAAGTTGAAGATGGTGGTCTTCCCCGCGCCGTTCGGGCCGATCAGTCCGACGATTTCACCTGGGGCAATTCGCAGCCTGTAGTCTCGCACTGCGACAAGACCGCCGAAGTGTTTCGTGAGTTGCTCGATCTGCAGGAGGGGGGACTGAGCCATCGGAGTATTCTTGTTAGGTGGTCGTCACGTCACCTCCTCCCGGAGGCGAACCGCTACGGTCTCGATGAGAGGGCGAAGGGGATTTGTGCATCATAGCGTCCTCTCCCAGAACAAGGCGTCAACAATGATAGCTACCCCAAGGATCGGACTGACCTGGTCGTCCGGATCGCGAGGTCTGAACCGCTATCAGGAGGCCATCACGGCGGCCGGGGGCCGGCCCATCCTGATCACACCCCAGACCGGCGCGGCTGGGGCACGAGACATCGACGGCCTCGTCCTGGCGGGGGGCCCTGACGTCCACCCGGAACGCTACGGACAGGCCATCGATCCACGCGCCGCCTCGTCCCTGGAGGTGGTAGTCGAGCGCGATGCTCTCGAGCTGGACCTCATAAGAGAGGCCCTGGATCGGCAGATACCTGTGCTGGGCATCTGCCGGGGTATCCAGGTGCTAAACGTTGCGCTGGGAGGGACGCTGGTTCAAGATCTCGCGCTCGCCGGGGTGGACCCGCGCGGGCACGACCAGTCGGGCAGGCTCGAAGACTGGCAGGCTGCGCACCAGGTCCAGGTGAAGCCCGGCTCGCGCCTGCACCGTATTCTGCGAAAGACGCAGGTACCTGTGAACTCGTTCCACCACCAGGCCGTGGACCGACCCGCCGCCGGCACGGTGGTAGTGGCCCGGGCGCCGGACGGCGTCATCGAAGCTCTGGAGGCGTCGGGGCACCAGTTTGTCCTCGGGGTACAGTGGCATCCCGAGCGGATGTGGGATCGTGATGCGGAACAGGCGGCGCTCTTCCGGGCACTTATTGCGGCCGCGGGTGGCCTGGTTGATCCTGCCTGAGATGTGGGGGAGGCGCTTCCTCTGGAGATCATTTTCCCCAAAACACCGGACACTACCGAATCGCCAGGCATCTCTCAGCGGTCCTCGTGGGCCCTAACTGCAGACAGCTGTTCCAGCAGGCGGTCCGCGGAGGCAAACCCGATGTTCAGCGCCACCACCCTGCCGGCGGCGTCCAGGACGGCGGTAGTGGGCACGCTGAAGACGCCGAAGGCGCGGGCGGTCTCCCGGTCCGCCAGGACGTCGACCTCGCGGATCTGGACGCCGTCGCCCAGGCGCGCCGCCAGCTCCGCCAGCGCGGGGCGCTGGGCCGCCTGACAGGCAGCGCAGTCCGGAGAGGTGAAGGCCAGCACCAGAGGACGTCCCGGCGGTAGCGGGGACGGGCCGTTGCGGGCCAGGCGGGCGGAGAGCCGGCGCGGCCGCGCCGCCAGCCACAGCCCCGCCAGCCCCAACAGGAGCAGCACCGAGACCAGGACCACCAATCGCTCGCTCACGCCGGCCGCTCCCCACGCAGCAGCCCGGCCCTCCGCAGCTGGTAGAACAGGAAGCAGCCAGCGCAGAAGTTCCACAGGACGTTCACCGCCGCCAGCACGGCCACCACTCCGGCCAGTACCCACCCCAGCGCGGTCACCCCGCCGTAGAGTGCGGCCGATGCCCCCAGCATCAGGGCTCCGCCCACGGCCTGGGCGAAGCGGTGGGGAGCGGCTTCGTCGGTGACCAGGTGGGGACGGACCAGCCGCAGGGGGAGGACCAGGTAGCGGTACAGCAGGCGCAACGGCCCGATGGTGGGCCAGGCGGCATTGAAAAGCAGAGCTACCGCCAGGACAGGGACCAGCCAGATGCGGGCGAACAGCCAGGCCAGGGCCACCACAACGACGATGGTGACCTGGCCGAACTTGATGGCGTTGTGGTCAACCTGTGTACGGGTCATTCCTGCACCTCCGCCGGAGAAGTGATCGATCCTGGCGGCGGAGACCGTGGCGTCCCTTGCGGAGTGCGATCAGGCGGTCAGGCCTGGGGCAGGGCGAAGGCGCGCCACGGCCTCCGCCCGGGACAGATGCACTGACGGGGAGCATAAACGACGAACTGCAGGAAAGTCATCACTGCCGGCTGTGCTCGCTTCGCCTGTTGCCTTCCACGGTAGCAGCGGGCACGCCGCTGTCAAGGGCGCCGCTCACCGCACGGCGCGCCCAGCCCAGCGCTTCCTCCACCAGGCGGTCCGCAGCGGTGCGGTCGGCCGGTGGTGGCGGGGGCAGCGGGGGCCCGAAGATCACCCGCACCTGAGACCGGCGAGGAAGGTAGCAACCCAGGGGTAGGGCCTGCGCCGTCCCCAGGATGGCCGCCGGGACGGTGGGCACATCGGCCCGCGCCGCCAGGATCCCGGCGCCGGCCTTGGGGGAACCGCCGCCTGGAGAAACCCTGCCCTCAGGGAAGATGGCGACCAGCGCGCCGGCCCGCAGCGCGCGCACCGCCTCCCTTACCACGGCCAGGTCGATCCGGTCGCGGCGTACCGGGATGGTGCCGTAGGCGCGCATGGCCCATCCCACCAGCGGCATGGCCAGGAACTCTGCGGCGCCGATAAAGAGAGCCCGCCTGGGCAGCGCCGCGGCCAGCACCACCGGGTCGAGGGCGCTGGGGTGGTTGGCCACCACCAGTGCTCCGCCCGAGGGAATGCGCGCCGCCCCCTCCACCTGGAAGCCGAATCCCAGACGCAGCAGGATCCGGACGGTGCGGTAGGCCAGGCGGTAGAGCAGGGTCTGGCGGGGGACCACCTAGTCGTCGGCGCGAGAGGCCGTCTCGCCGTGGCCGGGTGCCTGCGCCGCGTCGGGGGCGGGGAAGCTCACTCTGGCACTGGCCCGCCTCACCGCGCGCCCAAGCGCCACCGCCCCGGCCAGCAGCCAGGCCAGCGGCCGCAGCGCGTAGACGAAGAGGAGGTCAATGTAGCCGAGCGCGCGCCGCAACCAGCGCAGCCGCTGCCCCAGCCGCTGCAGGGTCGGGCTGCGCCCGTAGGTCAGGGTAAGCAGCAGGATGGAGAAGGAGATGAGGAACCGCTGCACGTCGGTGGGGCGCACGTGGAAGAAGTCTTCGACCACCAGCCCTCCGCCGATGCTCAGCACCAGCAGGTAGGCCGCCGCCTCCAGAACGGGGAAGCGCTCGATGAGGTAGACGAAGATACCCGCGGCGAAGCGCATGGTGATAATCCCCAGAGCCACCCCGGTCATCACTACCCAGAACTGGCGGGAGAGGGCCACTGCGGCCACCACGTTGTCCAGGCTGAAGGCCAGGTCGGCGAGCTCCACCCCCAGGACCACCGACCAGAAGGGGCGGCCGCTTCGACGCACGCTCTCCCCGCGGGCCCTGGCCTCCGCGGCCCGGGCCTCAGCCGGCGTCTCCCCCAGGTGATCGACGCCCAGCCTGATCAGGTACAACCCGCCCAGCAGCAGCAGCCAGCGGTTTCGGATCACCCAGGTGGCGACAAAGAGCATCAGCCCCCTCCCCAGGTAGGCGCCCAGCAATCCCACCTTCAGGGCTGCAGGGCGCTGCCCACCCAACAGCCGGTGTACCGGCCGCTGCAGGAAACGGAGGATCCGCGGCCAGGGGATGGGGGTGTGCCGGGGCAGGTGGGCGACCATGGCCCCCAGCACCGCAGCGTTGTCGATGGAAAGGATGCCTTCCAGGTAGATGAGCTGGAGGACGATGAGCAGGACGGCAAGGGGATCGTGCTGCACCCTTTGAGTGTACCCTACCGGAGCACGCTCCGGGGAGGCGTCAGGCGTGGAGCGTGCGGAGGAAGAACAGGCCGATCGCCAGGCTCAGTGCGACCAACACGGTCAGTCCGAAAATCATCTGGAGAACCGGCAGGCGCAGCACCATCCCCAGGATCAGGCCGCCCCCGACGAGGACCAGCATCCCCAGGGAGAGCAGCAGCCACCTGTCCAGCAGCGTGGGCCGCGCCACGAAGCGCTGCTCCACCTGCGGCCTCGCTTCCGAGAGGTAGAAGGGCACATCGGTGAGCACCGTAACCCGCGTGCCGGATCTCCGGCGGAAGAAGAGAGCCGCCTTGATCAACAGCGCATTCTGATTGTGCAGCAGGAAGTGCCACCAGCGGGCAGGCACGAATTCAGG
The DNA here is from genome assembly GCA_031459715.1 of Armatimonadota bacterium. Taxonomy (NCBI): domain Bacteria; kingdom Bacillati; phylum Candidatus Sysuimicrobiota; class Candidatus Sysuimicrobiia; order Candidatus Sysuimicrobiales; family Candidatus Humicultoraceae; genus Candidatus Humicultor; species Candidatus Humicultor tengchongensis. Next base: position 15,369 of record JAVKIA010000009.1, read on the forward strand.
CAGGACGACGGTGAGCTGCTGATCGAAGCCCACCTCCCATTCCAGGTCGTTCAAGTACTGCAGGAAGGGCCCAACGACGGAGCGGTAGGGCGATTCCAGGACCGTCAGCGGAATCCCCATCCCCCAGTGTTCCCACTTCGCCCGGACCTCCGCGGTTTCTCGCGGGTCCATATCCACCAGGACGGCGGTCACGTCCTTGCTCAGCGACTGCGCATAGCGCAGCGCCGGCAGAACGCTTTGATTGATCCCGGAGACGGGGACCACCACCTTGTGCTGCAAGCCGGCCGTGGGCAGGCGCGCCCCCTCCAGCGACAGCTGCCGGGCCACGTCCCGGTAGTGCAGCCAGACGCTCCGCATGAACCAGATCAGCGCCGGGACCAGGAGCGCGACGATCCAGGCGCCCTGAGCAAACTTGGCCATCACCACAACCACCAGGACGATGGCCGTGGCCACCGCCCCGAGGAGGTTGAAGATGATACTGTGAGCCCAACCCCGGCCGCGCTCCCGCCACCACTTCCGGACCATGCCGCTCTGTGAGAGGGTGAACGAGACGAAGACCCCCACCGCGTACAGCGGGATCAGTTGGTGCGTGCTGGCATCGAAGACGTAGATGAGCAGACCGGAGAGGAATGCGAGCAGGAGGATGCCGTTGCCGAACACGAGCCGGTCCCCCAGGTTGGCGAACTGCCGGGGGAAGAAGCGGTCACGGGCCAGGATGGAGGCGAGCCGGGGAAAGTCGGCAAAACTGGTGTTCGCTGCCAGGATCAGAATCGAGGCCGTCGCCGCCTGCGTGAGGTAGTAGCCCAGTCCGCCCCCAAAGACCGCCCGTGCCAATTGCGACACGACGGTCTCGTGTGCCGTGGGCACAATGCCCAGATGCTGGGACAGGTAGGTGATCCCGAGGAACAGCACGCCCAGGATCGCCCCCATCCAGATCAGGGTGATTCCGGCGTTGCGCGACTCCGGGGGACGAAACGCCATGACCCCATTGCTGATGGCCTCGACACCGGTCATGGCCGCCGAGCCGGAGGCGAAGGCGCGCAGGATCAGGAACAGGGTGAGGGGTTGAAACGCTGCAGGCACCGCCGGGGGCAGCCGCGGGGGGAGCGCGGGCGTCCCCCAGGTACGCAAGACGCCCAGAACCACCAAGGTCAGCATGATTCCGATGAACAGGTACGTGGGCACGCTGAAGACCGTGCCGGACTCACGCACACCGCGTAGGTTGACCACGGCAATCAACGCCACCGCAGCCAACGCCAGCGCGACCCGACGGGAGAACAGACCGGGGATTGCAGAGGTGATGGCCGCCACGCCAGCGGAGACACTGACAGAGACCGTCAGCACGTAGTCGATCATGAGCGCGGCGGCGGCCACAAGCCCGAACCACACTCCCAGGTTGGCGTGCGCCACAATGTACGCGCCGCCGCCGCCGGGATACGCGTGCACTGTCTGGAAGTAGGAGAAGACCACGATGGCCAGCACGCTGGTAATCGCCAGCGAGACTGGCCAGGCCAGTCGCAGCGCCGACGGTCCGGCCAGCATCAGGGCCAGCAGGATTTCCTCCGTGGCGTAGGCCGACGAGGAGAGGGCGTCGGAGGAGAATACCGCCAGTCCCTGGATCTTGTTGAGCCGCTCGTGGACGATCCGACGTGTGGGCAGCGGGGGCCCCAGGAGCACCCGCTTCACCTGGCTCAGTGGCATGGCCTCGCCTTTCCCGCCTCAGCCCTCCGCCGTGGGGACGCTGGCCACCGGGGCCTCCCTGGCCTGAAGAGCTGCCCTCCGGCTCAAGAATACTGCCGTAGCGATGGTGAGGACCGCGAGGACGACGACGATCCCGCGCGTCGTGGCAGTGAGCGGCTGGATGATGACCGGCGCGATCAGAATCGCCACCAGGTTCATCACCTTGATCAGCGGGTTGAGGGCGGGACCGGCGGTGTCCTTGAGTGGGTCGCCCACGGTGTCACCGATGACTCCGGCCTTGTGCGCGTCCGACCCCTTCCCGCCGAGGTACCCGCCTTCGATCTTCTTCTTGGCGTTATCCCAGGCCCCGCCGGTGTTGGCCATGAAGACCGCCAGCAACTGCGCGGTGAGGATGGCTCCGGCCAGGTAGCCCCCCAGGGCGGAAGCACCCAGCCCGAACCCCACCAGGACCGGGGCGCCGATGGCCAACATGGCCGGGCTCAGCAGCTCCCGCTGTGCTGCGCGCGTTACGATGTCCACACTCCGGGAGTAGTCGGGGCGGGCCGTGCCGGCCATCAGCCCCGGGATCTCGCGGAACTGCCGCCGGACCTCCTCCACGACCAGGAACGCCGACCGTCCCACGGCGCGAATCAGGAAGGCCGAGACCAGGAACGGCACTGCTCCCCCGATCAGCAGTCCGATGAAGACCTGGGGGAGATTAACCTGGATGCCGATCCGGCTGACCACCTCAGTGACCTGCTCCCCGACCTGCCGCAGCTGCTCGGTGGTCACAAAGAGGCGGGCCTCATCCACAAACGAGCGAAACAGCGCGATGGCCGCCACCACCGCAGTGGCGATGGCGAACCCCTTGGTCAGCGCCTTGGTGGTGTTGCCCACCGCGTCCAGGCGGGCCACGATGCGGCCGGCCAGGGTCTGGCCGCCTCTCTCCACGCCCGACATCTCGAAGATGCCGTTGGCATTGTCCACGATGGGCCCGTAGGTGTCCATGGCCAGGATGAATCCCGTGGTGGTCAGCAGCCCCAGGCCGGCCAGCGCGATCCCGTAAGCGGCCAGGGCCACGCTGCCGCCGAAGATGGCCATGGAGCCGAAGATGGTGGCGGCGATGGCCACGATGGCCCAGACGCTGCTCTCCAGGCCAAAGCCCATGCCCGTCAGCAGCATGGTGGCCGGACCGGTGCGGGTGGCGTAGGCGATCTCGCCCACGGGGGCACGGTCCTCGTGGGTGAAGTACTCGGTGAGCCATCCAATGACCACAGCCAGGACGATCCCCATCAGCGTGGCCCAGAAGAAGCGGAAGTCCGGCGCGCCGGTGGTGGGGTCCCGCAGGTAGAGATAGTTCACCACCAGGAACCCGGCGGCGGACACCAGCGCGGAGATCCAGAAGCCGATATTGATGGGGCGCATGGGGTCGCCCACTGCCTCATCCTTCCCCCGGACCGACCAGGTTCCCACCAGGGAGGCGAAGACCCCGATGGCGCGCACTACCAGCGGGTAGATGATCAATTTCAACGCGAAGGCGCTGGCCACCGCCGGTCCCCCGTAGCGGGCCACGAAGGCCGGATCCAGCAGGGTGGCGGCTCCCAGGATGATGGCGGCCACCAGGGTGACCTCGTAACTCTCGAAGACGTCGGCGGCCATGCCGGCGCAGTCCCCCACGTTGTCCCCCACGTTGTCGGCGATCACGGCGGCATTGCGCGGGTCGTCCTCGGGGATGCCCACCTCGACCTTCCCCACCAGGTCGGCGCCCACATCTGCGGCCTTGGTGTAGATGCCGCCGCCCACGCGCATGAACGCCGCCACCAGTGACCCGCCAAAACCGAAGCCGACCAGCACCCGCATGGCGTTCTCGCGGAAGAGCATGAACATCACAGTGGCGCCCACCAGTCCCAGCCCCACCGTGAACATGCCCGAGATTGTCCCGGCCTGGAAGGCAATCTCCAGCGCCTCGCGGTAGCTGCGGCGCGCCGCGCTGGCCACCCGCACGTTTCCCTGCACGGCCGAGGTCATCCCTACCCGGCCGGCGCCGTAGGAGGCCAAGCAGCCCAGCAGGAAGGCCCCGGCTACCCCGATGGCCAGCGTCGGGTTCTCAGCGTAGATGGGGCGGTAGAGGAGATAAAGGCCCGCCGTGAGCAGGATGATAACGGGCAGCATGGTGCGCAGTTGTCGGTTCAGGTAGGCCAGCGCCCCCTCCTGGATGGCTCCCGCCACCGCCTGCATCGTCGGCGTCCCCGGATCACGGCGCACCACGCGCGCCCGCAGCCACCCGCCGTAGAGTAGCGCCAGCAGTGCCGCCACCAGCACGGCCCACAGCAGGAGGTTCTCCAGGGGGCCGAAGTGGGGCAGGGTCAGTGCCCGTTCGCTTACGCCTTCAGTCATGTGCAACCTCTCCCGAACAGCCTCGTCCGGGCGGACGGGTTTCAGTCAGCGTTCCTAGTGTACACCCGGCCTGCAGCAGCCGGGCAACCGTGATGGTGGTCACGGACATGAGCTTCGGCAGGAGGCAGGGGACTGCGGGGGGTATCAGCGGAGCGAGCCGGCCTCCATTGCCTCCTTGGCTTCCGCGGGCGGGCGGGCCCGCCGCCACAGCGGCCGGAGAGCGGGTAGGGCGAAGAGCAGAGCGGCGGCGAGGAAGAAGCCCAGGGCGATGGGGCGGCCGAGGAAGATGGCCGGGGACCCCCGCCCCATGATCAACGTCTGCCGCAGCGCCTGCTCCGTCATGTCCCCCAGCACCAGGGCCACCACCAGCGGGGCCAGCGGGTAGCCCAGCTTCTTGAAGAGGTAGCCGGCCACCCCCGATCCCAGCATGATCCACAGGTCCAGGATCTGGTTGTTGGCGGCGTAGGCGCCGATGCTGGACATGATTACAATCAGCGGGGCCAGGATGCCAAACGGGATGCGGTTGATGGCAGCAAAGGCCGGCACCAGTGTGAGCACTATGAGCACGCCGATGACGTTGGCGATATACATCGAACCGATCAGTCCCCATACAAACTCCCGCTGCGTCTGGAAGAGCAGCGGCCCGGGGTTCAGCCCCCAGATGAAGAACCCCGCCAGCATCACTGCGGCGGTGGGCGAACCGGGGATGCCCAGGGTGACCATGGGCAACAGCGCCCCGATGCCCGCAGAGTGCGCGGCCGTCTCCGGGGCCACCACCCCCTCCACCTCCCCCTTGCCGAAGCGCTCCGGGTGCGGGCTGAACTGGCGGGCCAGGCCGTAGCTCATGAAGGAGGCCGGTGTGGCCCCGGTCCCGGGCAGGACACCGATCCAGAAGCCCAGGATCGTGCTGCGGACGATGGTGGCGGCGTAGCGCGGAAACTGCCTCCATGTCTCCACCAGGTCCCGGAAGCTGAGCCGGGCGCGGATGCCTTCCAGGCGCAGGCCCTCCTCCACGGTGAGGAAGATCTCCCCCAGCCCGAACAGGCCGATGGCGATGACCACGAAGTTGACCCCGCTCTGCAGGGAGATCAGGCCGAAGTTCATCCGCGGCTGGCCGGTGACGATGTCGAAGCCGACCGTGCTCAACAGCAGCCCCAGCAGCGTCATCAGGACGGTTTTCACCGGGTTTCCCCCTCCCAGCCCGGTGAAGGTGGCGAAGGCCAGCAGGAGGACGGCGAAGTTCTCCGGCGGCCCAAACCGCAGCGCAAGCTCCGCCAGCGGGGGAGCAAAGAACGTGAAGAGGATGATCGACACCAGCGCGCCGATAAACGACGAGGTGAAGGCTGCGGTCAGGGCGATTCCCGGCTTGCCCTGCTTGGCCAGGGGGTGGCCGTCGAAAGTGGTGGCCACGGACCATGGTTCGCCGGGAATGTTGAAAAGGATGGAGGTGATGGCGCCGCCGAAGATGGCGCCCCAGTAGACCGAGGCCAGCAGGATGATCGCCGAGGTCGGCTGCAGGGTGAAGGTGAGGGGCAGGAGCAGGGCCACCCCATTGGTGCCGCCGAGCCCCGGGAGGACACCGATGGCCGTCCCCAGGATCAGCCCCACCACCGCCACGGTCATGTTGAAGGGGGTAAGGGCTACCCCCAGCCCGAAGAGCAGGTCGTTGAAGACTGACAGCAGCGGCATGGCCTATCGCCCGTAAAGGAAGTATTCTAGAACGACCCCCTTGGGCAGGGGGAGGAGGAACCACTTCTCGAAGATCAGGAACAGAACCAGCGGCACCAGGACACTGACCGGCAGGATGGTATGCCAGCGGTGCCGTCCCACCAGCCAGGTGTACCCCGCCAGGTAGAGCGCGCCTCCCAGGTAGATTCCCAGGTAGTCCACCAGGGCCACGACGGCGGCCATGGGCAGGAAGACGGCCAGCAGGGGCTTCCAGGCTCCAGAGGGGATGAAGGGCGCGCCGCCCTCCTCGGTCAGAGGCGCGCGCAGGCCCTGCCCCAGCAGGATCACGGCGCAGACAGCAACCCCCACCGCCAGCCAGAAGGGAAAGAACCCGGCTCCCGGACCCACCGCCGTCCAGCCGATGGGCAGCCGCAGCGCCTGGCGCAGCAAGGCGCCCGCCCCCAGGGAGAGGGCCAGGGCCATCAGTATCTCCGCCCGCCGCATGTCGCCTCTAGTGTGGCGGGGGAGCCTGTAGCCCCCCGCCACTTCTGCTAAGGTTTGGGCGCCAGACCGCCCTTGACCATCAGGTCGATCACCGTCCTGTCCTTCTGCTCCAGCCAGGCCACGTACTGCGGCCCGGTGAGGAACGCCTTGGTGAACGCGCCACGCTCGATGAAGTCCGCCATCTCCGGGGTGTCCATCAGCCTGGCAAAGACATCGCGGTAGAAAGCGGCGGCCTCAGCGGGCATGTCCTTGGGACCGAAGATGCCGCGCAGCATCTGGTACTCGATAGGAAAGCCCAGCTCCTTCATGGTGGGGATGTCCCCCCAGGCTGTGTTACCCACCACCGGCTTCCGCAGGGGGACGCGCTCGCTGGCGAAGATGGCCAGCGGCCGCAACCGCCCGCCTTCCCAGTGGCCGACCATCTCCAGGGGGTTGTTCACGGTGAAGTCCACCTGCTTGCCCACCAGGGCAGCGGCCACCGCTCCACCGCCGGGGAAGGGCACATAGGTGAAGTCCACGCCCCAGGCCTGCTCCAGCATTACCATGATGATCTCGTCCTCCTGTTTGGATCCTGTGCCGGCCATCTTGATGCTCCCCCGGGGCGCCGCCCTGGCCGCGGCGTGGAACTCCGCCACCGTCTTCCAGGGGGAGTCGTTGTGCACCGTAAGGACGAAGTTGTCCAGCAACAGCCGGGCGATGGGGGTGAGGCTGCGCCAGGTGAAGCGCGTGCCGTCCCGGTTGCGGATAACCTGGGCCACGGGGGTGGCAAAGAGGTTGTCCAGGGTGATGAGGATGGTGTGCGAGTCCCCCGCCTTGTCCACCAGGAAGAGAAACGCCTGGGCCCCGGCACCCGCCGGCCGGTTCACCGGAATGAAGGGCTGCGGGGAGAGGCGGTACTTCTCGATGAGCGGGGACATGAAGCGCGCCTGCTGGTCGGCGCCCCCGCCGGTCCCTGCGGGGATGGTGAACTCCACAGGCCGGCGGGGGGTAAAGGCTGAGGCTCCCGCAACCGGCCCGGGCGGTGCGACCAGCCCCACCAGCAGCACCAGCACCACAGCCAGCCGTAAGGGCAGTTTCCGACTCACCTTCCTCACCTCCGACGCTGGAGTGATCCTGCTTGCTCCACCCTGCCGGGCGAAAGCCTATTCTTAAGTGCATCAGTCAAAAATTGATAAACGCGAAGCCCGTCTGCTGCAACGGCTCGCGGCGAACGGGCTTCGTCACTCACCGGATTCCTCGCCGGCTCAAGCCTGCCTCTCAGTCCGGACTCCTCCCGTTGGTGATCTCGCTGGCAAAGGGTATGACCCCGGGGATGATCCAGCGCTCCCACATCTCGTCGACCTTGGCCTGGAAGTAGTCGATGTCGTCGTCGGTAAAGTGGGCGAAGCGCCCCTGCCGCACCAGGTAGTCGCGCACCGGCCGGCGCTTCGACCGTCCCTGGGCGATGCCTTTGGTCCGACCGTACAACTTCAGTTTGTGGTCCTCCACCTCGTAGAGGGGCCAGATGCCGCACTCCACGGCCAGCTCGCCCAGCTCGTGGGAGAGCATGGGGTCGTAGTCCCATCCCTTGGGGCAGGGGTCCAGGGAGTGGATGAAGGTGGGGCCGCCGATGGAGAGAGCCTTGCGCACGCGGTTCATCATCTCTACGGCGTAGCTGGCGCAAACGGTGGCCACATAGCGGCAGGAGGGATGGCCGGCGGCCAGCATCCCGGCCACGTTCTTCTTCCAGCGCTGGTGCAGGATGCGCTTGGCCGTCCCCGGAGGGCTGAAGGTGGTGTGCGCGCCGTAAGGGGTGAGGCCGGAGAGCTGGATGTCGGTGTTGGCGTAGGACTCGTTGTCGTAGAGGAGGATGAGGAAGTTGTACTCGGTGTGGGTGAGGGCGGCGGAGATGGCCGACAGACCCATGTCCGCACCCCCCCCATCCCCGCAGAATGCGATGACGTTGATGGGCTCGGTGGGCAGCTTCCCCTTGCGCATCAGTGCCCGCAGGGCGGCGGCCGTGCCCAGCCCGGCGGAGCCGCTGGACCCAAGCTGCGTGTGCATCCAGGGGACCACCCAGGAGGTGCTGTAGTAGGTGGTGTTGGCCACGTACATGCACCCCGTGGACCCCAGGACGATGGTCCGCGGTCCGGCCGCCTTGACCATCAGCCTCATCACCAGGGCGGACTCGCAGCCCTGGCACGTGCGGTGGCCGGAGGTGAAGTACTCCCCCAGCGGCACCTTCTTCACGCCCTTAAAGGGCTCCAGGGTGGGGAGCGGGGTGGTGGCGATGGCCTCGGCCATGGTACTCACTCCTCCTCTACTGCCGGATCCCGATCCAGTAAGTGCTCTCCACCGGCTCGCCGGCAGCGGCGCGGCGGACCAGCTCGGTCATCTCCCGCACGTTGGGCACGGTGACCTCGCGACCGCCCAGCCCGCAGATGAAGGCGACTAGCGGCGGGCGGGCCGGCGCGCTGTAGAGGGCGGCGCGAATCTCGTTGGCCAGCACGCCGCTGCTGTGCGGGGAGCCGAAGGAGTAGTCCCGGTCGATCACCCCCACCGCGCGGAAGCGGGAGAGGGTGGCCGCCAGCTCCTGGGTGGGGAAGGGACGGAACCAGCGCAGGCGGACGAACCCCACCTGCAGCCCCTGCTGGCGCATCTGCCGCACGGCAACCTTCACCGGCATGGAGAGCGTCCCCATGCCCACCAGCACCACCTCGGCGTCCTCGGTCTGGTACTCTTCAAAGAACGGGTTGCCATAGGTCCGGCCGAAGATGCGCTCGAAGTCGGTGTAGGCCTCGCGCAGCACCTGCCGCGCCCGGGTCATGGCTTCGTCGTTGTGCTTGCGCAGCTCCATCAGCCAGTCCTCGTTCACCTGCGGCGCCACGGTGATGGGGTTGTCCGGGTGCAGCAGCAGGTCGCCTCGGTTGTAGGGAGGGAGGAACTGGCGCACCCAGGACGACGGGGGGACCCTGACGATGGACTGGGAGTGGGTGAGGAAGGCGCCGTCGCAGCCGATGGCGCAGGGGAGGAAGACCCGCCGGTCCTCCGCCACCCGCCAGGCAATAAGCGCCGTGTCCAGAGCCTCCTGCGCCGTGTCCACCCAGACCAGCAGCCACCCCAGGTCGCGCACGGCCAGGGCGTCGTTGTGCTCCACCCCAAAGGCCCCGGGGTCGTCCAGCGCCCGGTTGCCCACCATGGCCACCAGGGGGATGCGCAAAGCCGGCGTCACGGTGAGCGCCTCGAAGGCGTACATCCAGCCCACACCGCTACTGCCGCAGAAGACCCGTGCTCCGGCCGCAGAGGCATGCTTGACGATCTCGAACTGCGAGTGCTCGCTTTCGGCGACGATGTACTCGCAGTCCAGTTCTCCGTTGGCCACCAGCCTGGCCACGTACTGCATTACCGTGTCGTAGGGCCGGATGGGGTAGGCGGTGATGACGTCCACATCCGCCAGCTTGCAGGCCACGGCGATGGCCTCGCTGCCGCTGATCAGCTCCTCCCGCTCCGTCTCCGCCGGCTCACTCCGCTGCGCAACCTTGGCCATGGCTCAGCCTCCTGTACGCTCCCTGACCGCAGGCCCTCCCACAGCCGCGGCCGCCATCTCCCGGATCTGCCGCTCGTACTGCCCGCGCTGCTGGAAGCCGTGGGAGCGCTCCGGCCGGTGCTGGATCTTCTCCCGCACCCAGGCCCGGTACGCCTCCCGGTCCCGCTTCCAGGCGGCCCACTGGCTGTCATTGTTGGTGAAGGCCGCCTCGTTCACCATGGTGATGCAGTTGTCCACCGGACACACCGCCTCGCACACCCCACAGCCGCAGCAGGCCTCCATGTTGGCGTCGTAGTATCCGTCCGGGGTGACGTCGAAGCAGGAGTCGGGACACTGCAACCAGCAGAGCGTGCACTTGATGCAGGCCTCGAAATCGATCACGGGGCGCATGGTGCGCGTGCTGAACTTCTTGAAGTACGGGTTGCGCGCCGGCCGCCACCCACCCACTGCGCCCGTGGTCGGGTCGGGGAAGGCCTCCCCGGGGACGATGGCGGGAATGGTCACCCCTTCCCGCAGCTCCCACCACCGGGGCAGCTCGAACTCGTAGGGCCTGCGGCGGTCACCCACCCCGGGGGCTACGGCCATGACCTCCACGCGCTCGTAGGCCTTGCGGGCCGAGGCCACCTTCTGCTCGCTCTTCCACTCCTGTCGGATGGCCGCCTCCACCGCCTCCAGGCTCACCAGGTCTGGCAGGAGGCGGGAGACGGCGCCCAGCACCCGCACATCGGTGTGGTCGTCCTTGTACACCCACAGCCCGGAGAACGACGGCAGGCCGCGGACCAGGGCCAGGTGGTAGGGCTGCTCCCGGGCGTGAGCCATCTGCAGCAGGTCGGCGAAGTCCAGCATGGTGGTCACCAGGAGATACCCGCCGGGCCTGGTCAGCCTGTTGATGGGCTGCAGCCCGTACCAGGCCCAGGACTCTACCCCCTTGCACAGCGTGTCGTCCAGCGCGACGGTCAGGTCCACGCTCTTAGGCTCGTACTGGGCCATGCTGGCCTGCAGTTCCTCTTCGTTGTCGGCGACGATGGCAAAGTTCTTGGCGGGGATGCCGTTGCGCTCGGGGCTGTCGCCGTAGCGGCCGAAGGCGATGCCGATCTTGCCCTGCTTTACCGCGGCCAGGACGATGCCGCGGGTGATGTTCTTGGCCAGGGTCTTCTGGAAGATCCCGCGGTAGACCACTTCCACCGAATGAGTCGCCATCGCTACCTCCCTAAGCCTGCAGGCGCTGCAGGATCTGCCCGATCTCCTCCAGGTGCTGCTCCATGGCCCGCTGCGCCCCTGCCGGATCGCGGCGTCGCAGCGCCGCCAGGATGCGGCGGTGGCCTTCCAGGGAGCGCTGCGGTCGCCCCTGCACCTGCAGCGAGCGCGCCCGCCCCTCTCGCAGCAGGTCCATCAGCACGTCCATCACCTTCAGAATCACCTGGTTGCGCGCGGCGGTGGCCAGGCGGTAGTGGAAGGCGGTGTCCTCGTCGATCCCCGGCTCCCCCACCCGCACCTTCGCCGCCTGGCGCCGCAGGATCTCCGCCATCGCCCGGATGTCCTCTTCCGAGGCCCGCTGTGCCGCCCGGTAGGCCAGCGCGGGCTCGATGATGCGGCGTGCGTCCAGCAGGTCGAAGAGCAGGTCCCTGCGCTGCAGGAGCGCCGACGCCAGGGGGGAGACCACAGAATCGAGGGTGAGCTCCCGCACCACGGTCCCTTCGCCCTGGCGGGGCACCACCAGGCCGGCCAGCTCCAGCACCCGGATGGCGTCGCGCACCGAGTCACGGCTGACCCCGAAGGCCTGGGCCAGCTCACGTTCGGGAGGCAGGCGGTCACCGGGGCGCAGGCGCCCCTCCGCGATCTGTGCCTGGATCTGGGCGGCGACGGCCTCGTAGACGCGTGTGCGGCGCACCGGCTGGAACCGGGGCGCGATGGCAAGCGCCTTCACCTTCCCACTCCGAACTGGGGCAGTGGTCGGTCATCCAATGGCCTGACCAAACCATCTCATACCCGATCCGCGGCGTCAAGCGGATGTGCTGGCTCACCAGTGGGCAGCGGGCGGAATGGCAGCGACCGCCGCTTTGGTGACCGCAATGGCCTCAGCGCGCGCGCTCCTCCAGGGCGCGGATGGTCTCCTGGAGGAGCCGTCCCCGAAGCTGCGCCCGCTGCTCAGGCCCAAGGCGCCGCGGGGCGCCGGGAAGGCCGGGACCCGGGCCTGCCGTCCCTCCGGGGCCTGCCCCTCCCCGCTGCCGGACGGCCCGGAGGGCCGCCCGCTGCTCCGGGGTGAAGCGATCACGGACGGCTCGGGCGAAGGCTGCGGCCGCCTCGGCATCCCCAGGCGGCACCTCCTGCAGGGCGCGGAGCAGCGGCAGGATCGCCACCGCCTGCTCGCGGGTCAGCCGGGTAGCCGGATCCCGTTCCAGTATCCGGATGGCCAGAACGATGGCCAGCCCCGGGTCGGCAGGGCGCGCCGGGGCCAGCCGGCTGCGCGCCAGGTAGTAGGCGCCCCCTGCCAGGGCCAGGAGTGCGACGAGGGCCGACGCCGCAATCCACCACCGGTATCTACGCATGCCGCTCCCCCGGCGAGCGCTACTCGTAGCGCAGCGCCTCGATGGGGTCCAGCCGTGCCGCCCGCTGCGCCGGGTACAGCCCGAAGAATACCCCCACCGCCACGGCGAAGGAGAAGGCCAGCAGTACCGCCTGCGGGGGGAGCAGGGTGGCCCAGCCGGCGAACCGCGTCACCAGACGCGAGCCGAGAATGCCTGCCAGGATGCCCACCAGGCCGCCGCTTGTGCTCAACAGGACCGACTCCACCAGGAACTGCGCGAGGATGTCCTGCGTCCGCGCGCCCACGGCCTTGCGGATGCCGATCTCCCTGGTCCGCTCCGTCACCGAGACCAGCATGATGTTCATGATGCCTATTCCTCCCACGATCAGGGAGACGGCGGCGATGCCGCCCAGGAGGAGGGTCATCGTCCGGGTGACCCCGGTGATGGCCTGCAGCACGTCAGCCTGGCTGCGGATGGTGAAGTCGTCCTCCTGGTCGGGCCCTAGCCGGTGCCGCCTGCGGAGCAGCGCAGCCACGTCGTTCTGGGCGGCCTCCATCGCCGCGGCGGAGGCCACCTGGATGTAGATGCTGCGCACGTAGTCGACGCCAAAGAGGCGCCGCTGGGCCGTGGACAGGGGGACGAAGACCACGTCGTCACGGTCGAAGAAGCCCGTGGCCCCCTTGGGCTCCATGAGGCCGATGACCGTGAAGGTGACGCCGCGGATCTTGACCTGCTGCCCCACCGGGTCGGCGTCCCCAAAGAGCTGGCGGGCCACCGTCTGGCCCAGCACCGCCACCCTGGCGCGGCGGCGCATGTCCTCCTCGGTGATGAACGACCCGGCCACCGGGTGGAAGTTGCGCACGGCAGCAAACTGGGGGGTGACCCCGGAGATCTGCGTGCTGGTGTTCTGCTCGCGAAAAAGCACCTGTGCCTGGCGGGAGAACTCGGCGCTGACGCCGGCGACGTTGGGCACCTCCGCGGCGATGGCCTCCGCGTCCGCCAGGGTCAGGGTCCGCACCGGTCCCGCCGTGGCCACGCCGCCAAAGCGCTGCACCCCGGCAAAAACCGTGAGCAGGTTGCTGCCCAGGGCCTCCACCTGCTGCGTGACCGCGTGGCGCGCCCCCTGGCCGATGGCCACCATGGCCACCACGGAAGCCACGCCGATGATAACCCCCAGCATGGTGAGCAGCGAGCGCAGCGTGTTGGCGGCGATGGACCGCCAGGCGATGCGGATGCTGACGGCGACGTTCATGGAGCTGGCCGGCCCCCGCCCCCGCGTACCGGCGTATCCCGCACCACCCGACCATCGCGGAACTGGATCAGCCGGCGGGCGCAGGAGGCAATCTCCGCGTCGTGGGTGACCAGGACGATGGTCATTCCCTCCCGGGAGAGGCGCTGCACCAGGGTCATGATCTCGCGCGCCGCCGCGGAGTCCAGGTTCCCGGTAGGCTCATCCGCCAGGATGATGGCCGGGGACATGACCAGAGCACGGGCGAAGGCAACGCGTTGCTGCTCTCCACCTGAGAGCTGGGTGGGCAGGTGGCGGGCGCGCTCCCGCAGGCCCACCGCCTCCAGGGCAGCCAGGGCACGGGCGCGGCGGTCGGGGACACCGGCGTAGATCATGGGCAACTCCACGTTCTCCACCGCCGGCAGGCGCGGCAGCAGGTTGTAGGACTGAAAGACGAACCCCAGCCGCCGGCTGCGCAGGCGCGCCAGCGCCGCATCCGGGAGCGTGGTCACATCGACCCCTTCCAGCCGGTAGGTCCCTGCAGTGGGCCGGTCCAGGCACCCCATAATGTGCAGGCAGGTGGACTTCCCCGAGCCGCTGGGCCCCATGATCGCCACAAACTCCCCGGAGGCGATGGTCATGGTCACGCCGCGCAGGGCTCGTACCTCCACCCCGTCCATCCGATAAACCTTCTCCACGTTCTCCAGCTCGATGAGTACCACCGACGCTTAGTTCCGCCCCGGTGCCGTGCGCCGCGGAAACTGCGGCTGAAAGGGGCTGATCGGCTGCGGCGCGGTGCTCCTGCCGGGGGCGGCCGCGGGGCCCAGGTAGATCACCTGCCCCTCCCGCAGGCCGCGGATGATCTCCACGAAGCGCCCATTGGTCGCGCCCGTCTCCACGGGAACGGGAACCAAAGCCTCGCCGTCCACGACGAGGACCTGCCTGCGGTCGGTGCCGCGGACCGCCTCGGTGGGGACCAGCAGGACGCCCTTACGCTCGCTGATGAGGAACTCCGCGTCTACCGACATCCCCAGCCGTAGCGCGGGGTCGGGGTCCTGCAGCGTCACCACCACATTGAACTGGATGACGTTCTGCACCACAGTGGACTGAGGGGCGATGCGCTCCACGCGCCCGGCGAAAGTCCGCTCGGGCAGGGCGTCGGCGGTGATACGCACGGCCATCCCCGGCCGGATCTGGGCCACGTCCGCCTCGTCCACAGGCACGTGGGCCTGGATGACCCGGAGGTCTGCGATGGTCAGCACGAGGGTGCCCCCCGTCAGTCCGCCGATCACCGACTGCCCCCGCTGCACGGCCAGCACGGCGATGATGCCGGAGATGGGCGCGGTGATCTGCGTCTCCCGCAGCCGGTCACGGGCCTGAGCCCACTGGGCGCTGCTGCTGCGCACCGCCGCTTCGGCTGCGGCCACGTCCGCGGCCAGCGCGTCCTCCTGCAGCCGCGCTGCCGCGGCGGCGGCCAGGGTGGCTTCAGCCTCGCGCACCTGCGCCCGGGCTACGGCGATATCCTCCGCCCGGTTCCCCGCCTCCAGCGCCTGTAGCCGCGCCCGGGCCGCGCGCACCTGTGCCTCGGCCACGGCGGAGTGGTTCTGCGCCTGGTCCAACTCGACGCGGGGGACGAAACCGGCGGCGTAGAGCTGTTGCGTCCGCTCCAGGTTCTGCCGCGCCAGGTCCAGGGCTAGCTCCGCCTGCCGCAGCGCCTCGCCCGCTTGCGCCACCTCCTCGGGGCGGGAGCCAGCCAGAACCTGGGCCAGGCGGGCCTGCGCCGTGGCCAGGGCCTTCTCGGCCTGGGCCACCCTGGCGGCGTTCTGCGCCCGGGCGGCGGCCAGGCTGCGGCGGGACTGGTCCAGCCGCGCCCGGGCCACGGCCAGTTGCGCCGTGGCCGCCGCGTAGGCGGCGCGAGCGTCCTCGTCTTCAATCACCGCCAGCAGCTGCCCGCGGTTCACGTGGTCCCCCTCCTGGACACGTAACTCCGCCACCGTGCCCGTGGCCCGCGAGCGCACCTCCACCTGGGCGTAGGGCTGCAGGGTGCCGGTCCCGGAGACGCTGACCACCAGGTCGCCGCGCACAACCACCGCCGTGCGCCGCCCCTGCGCCGGGGCCCGCGCCCCCGTTCGCCCGCGCACCACCCAGGCGGCGGTGGCCAGGAGGGCGACTACCACCACGACGACGGCGACCCGTCTCACCGGCATTCCTGTCTTCACCAGAGTGGACGCGCCGTCCGCACCGCGGGTTTAGCGATGGTCGCCCCCGCGGCAGGGTCGGAGGCGGCGTCGCTGGCGGCGCCGGAGACGGGGAGGGGGCGGCGTGCCGGCGCCCTCTCCTGGCGGCGGGCGCGGCGCTGCCGCAATCCGGCGCGGAACTCCTCCACGCTCACGTACAGCGTGGGAATGAGGACCAGTGTCACCAGAGTAGACAGCAGCAGGCCGCCTAGAACGCTGCGCGCCAGGGGCGCCTGCAGCTCCCCTCCCTCCCCCAGGCCCAGGGCCACGGGGAGGAGCCCCAGGACCGTGGTCGCCGTGGTCATCAGCACCGGTCGCAGGCGCACTCCCGCTGCGTCCACTACGGCCTGGTACAGCGGAAGCCCCTCCTCGCGGTGCCGGGTAAGGATGAAGGTCACCAGGATGATGGCGTTGTTCACCACGATCCCCACCAGGACGATCAGCCCGGTGAGCGACTGAATGTTCAACGTCGTCTCCGTGAGGAACAACGCCAGCAACGAGCCGGTCAGGGCGAAGGGCACCGCACCCATGATCAGCAGCGGGGAGAGCAGCTGCTCGAACTGCACCGCCATGACGGCATAGACCAGGCCCACGGCCACCAGGAAGCCGGCGACCAGCTGCCGGTTGGCCCGCTGCTGTTCCTCGAACTCCTCACCGAAGGTGACGGCGAATCCCGGCGGCAGGTCCAGGCGGGCGATCCGCGAGCGCACATCCTGCATCACGCTACCGAAGTCCCGCCCGCTGATCCCCGCGGTCACCGTGGTCACCCGCTCGCGGTTCTTGCGGAAGATGGACGCGGGCGCCACCTCCCGCTCCAGGACGGCCACCTGACTGAGACGGACCTGCTCCCCTCCCGGCGTAACCAGGGGGAGGGCGAGCACGTCCTGCGGGGTGCGCCGGTCGCCCTCCCGCAGCCGCACCACCACGTCCTGCTCCCGCCCACCCTGGCGGAAGATGGTGACCACATCGCCGCCCACCCCCACCTGAAGGGCGGCGACCACCTGCTGCGGCGTGAGCCCGAAGGCGGCGGCACGCTCCACATCGATGCGCACCGCAAGCTCGGGAATCAGCTCCTCCCGGGCCACGCTGGCGTCGGTGACGCCCGGGATCTCCTCGAGCATCTGGCGGACCCGCTGCCCCAGCCGCAACCCCTGGCCCAGATCGAACCCGCGGATCTCCACGGCGATGGGATCGGACTGCCCGAAGCGCAGCACTGAGAGACTCCCGGCGCTGGCGCGGACAAACACCCGCCCGCCGGGCACCCGCAGCCGCTGCCGCAGGACGGCCGCCACTTCCTCCGTCGACCGTGCGCGCTCGCCCCGATCCTTCAACCGGAAGCGCAGAAACCCGCGGTTGGATCTCCCGCCGAAGGCGGCGGAGCCGGCGGTCAGGGTGACGTCTCGAATCTCCGCAGCAACCTCCCGGGCAGCCCGCTCCAGCCCGGCCATCGCCTCTGCCGTGGTCGGCAGAGGCGTCCCCACGGGCAGCTCCACGCTGACGAAGATCTCGCCTTCGTCTGCCTGGGGCACCACCTCACGGCCGATGAACTGGTAGAGGGCTAGGCCCAGGGCAAAGACCAACAGGCTCACCAGGTAGACCGTCGCCCGGTGGCGCAGGGCCCGCTGCAGTAACGACCGGTAGGCGGCGACAAGCGAGGCGGTC
Organism: Armatimonadota bacterium; assembly: GCA_031459715.1. NCBI lineage: Bacteria > Bacillati > Candidatus Sysuimicrobiota > Candidatus Sysuimicrobiia > Candidatus Sysuimicrobiales > Candidatus Humicultoraceae > Candidatus Humicultor > Candidatus Humicultor tengchongensis. The sequence goes on from JAVKIA010000009.1 coordinate 32,799, forward strand.
CAGTGCCGCTCCCCGCCGCCCTTTAGCGCCGGAAGAAAGGAAGCCAGCACGGGGGTAAGGGTGGCGGAGACGGCCAGGGCGCACAGTAGCGCGAAGATGACCACGGCGGAGAACTGGTAGAAGAGTTGAGTGGTCAGCGCCTCCCCCCGGAGGAAGATGATGGGGAGGAAGACGACGATGGTGGTCAGGGTGGAGGCGACGACCGCCGGGAGGACCTCCTGGGTGCCCTGCAGGGCGGCCTCCCGTCCGGTGTACCCCATCTCCCGGTGGCGGAAGATGTTCTCCAGGACCACGATGGACGAGTCTACCAGCATGCCCACGCCCAGGGCCAGGGCGCCCAGGGTCATCAGGTTGAGGGAGTAGCCCGAAAAGAGCATCACGGCAAAGGTGGCTACCACGGAGATAGGCACCGCCGCGGCGATGACCAGGACGCTACGCGGGTCCCGCAGGAAGAGGAAGAGGACGGCCACCACCAGGGTGCCCCCCACCAGCAGGGCCTGCTGCACCGAGGCAATGCTGCGCCGAATGAAGCGGGCGTTATCGCCCACCAGCAACAGCGTGGCTCCAGACAGAGAGGAGTTGATCTGCCGCACCTCCTGCAGTACGCCGTTAGAGACGGCCACGGTGTTCACGCCGGGCTGGCGCTGGATCTGCAGGAGCACACCCGGCTGGCCATTGATGCGCACCAGTCCCCGCTCCTGCTCGGTCCCCTGCCGTACGGTAGCCACATCGGCGACCAGGATGGGGGTGCGGCCGCGGGTGCTGACCACGGTGCGCCGGATCTGCTCCAGGGTGCGGAACTGGCTCAGGGCGCGCAGGCCCAGTTCCCGGGCGCCTTCCACCACCTGGCCGGCCGGCGCCGCCAGGTTGGCCGCCGCCAGCGCCCCGGCCACGTCGCGCGCCGAGACGCCCAGCGCCCGCATCCGCCCCTGGTCCAGCTCCACCAGGATCTGCCGCCGCACCCCGCCCTGCACGTCGGCCAGGGCCACCCCGGGCACGCGCTCCAGGCGAAAGAGAATCTGCTCCTCGGCCAGCTGGCGCAGCGCTGCGGTGCTCTGGCTGTCCCGCGCCACCAGCCCCAGCTGCATGATGGGGAACTGTGAGGGGTCGAACTTGAAGATGACCGGAGTCTCTGCGCCCTCGGGCCGGCGGCGGCGGACGCGCTCCAGCGCCGCACGGATGTCGTTGGCCGCCACATCCAGGTCCATGCCGAAGGGCAGGGTGACGGTCACCCGGGAGCTGCCCTCGCTGGAGGTAGAGAGGACGTCCCGCACGCCGGCCACCGTGCTCACCGCCTCCTCCACCACGCGGGTGACCAAATTCTCCACCTCCTCTGGCCCCGCGCCAGGATAACTCGTGGATACCGTGAGCCGGCCGAAGGAGACCTCGGGCAGCAGGTCGATAGGCAGGCCGGCCAGCGCGCTGAGCCCCACCAGCACCACCGCGCTGAAGATGATGAGCGTGCCGATGGGCCGGGCGATGGCCAGGCGGGAGAGGTTCACGGCCGCTTCCTCCCGGACTCAGCAACGAGGACGGGCGCGCCGTCGCGCAGGGTGTGCTGGCCGGCGACCACCACCAGCTCCCCCGCTGCCAGACCGCGGCTGACTTCCACCCGCACGCCGTCACTGATCCCGGTCTGCACTTGGCGGGCGCGCGCCACCCCCTCTGCCACCACAAAGAGGCGCTTCACACCTTCCTGCTCCAGCACCGCGTCCACGGGCACCGTGACCACGTCGGTCCGGGCCACCAGCTCCAGCTCCACCCGTGCGGTCATCCCGGGGCGCAGCAGCCGTCCGGGATTGGGGACCTCGATGCGTACCTCCGCCGTGCGCGTCGAGGTGGCCAGCACCGGGCTGATGGAGACCACGAGGCCGGAGAAGATCCTCCCAGGAAGGGCATCGATGCGCGCCGCCGCCCTCATACCCGGGCGGATGAATGCCGTCTCCCGCTCCGCCACCGGGATGGTGACCAGCACGGGATCCACATCCACCAGCTGGAGGAGCGACGTCGCCGGCGTCACCGTGGCTCCCGGGTCAACCATGCGGCGGCTGACCACGCCGGTCGCCGGCGCACGAACCGTACTCTCCCCTAGCAGGGACTCCGCCTGGTGCAGGGCCACCTCCCCCTGGGCCAGCTGGCTCTGCGCCTGGCGCAGGGCGACTTCCGCCTGGCGTACCTGCCGCCGCGCCACTTCCACCTCCTCCGGCCGCGGTCCGCCGCGCAGCATACGGAGCTGCTCCTCGGCGCTGCGCAGACGCGTCTCCTGCAGCACCACCTCCAGGCGGGCCGCCTCCACAGCCTGGCCGGCGACGAATCCCTGCGCGTAGAGCTCCTGGGCGCGACCGAGCTGCTGGCGACTGTACTCCAGGCTGGCGCCGGCCTGCCGCACCTGCTCCTCCGCCTGGCGGATCTGCTCCGGGGGCGCCCCGGCCAGGAGCTGGGCCAGGCGCGCCTCCTGGGTGGCCAGGGTGACCCGGGCCTGCTCCACCTGGAGACGCTGCGTGCGCACCGCAGCTAGGGCCTGCTCTACCTGGAAGCGCAGCTCCTTGGGGTCCAGGCGGACGACGACCTGCCCGCGGCGGACCAGGTCCCCCTCGCGTACGGCCACCTCCGCCACCACCCCGCCGATGCGGGAGAAGACCTCCACGCGGGCACGCGCCGCCACCTCGCCGACGTAGACAGCGCGCATGGTGATCGTGCCGCGCGCTGCGGGAACAGCCTGGACCACCGTGGTCCGGGCCCGCGGCGTGGCGTTGTTCACGGCCTGCACCTGCCGCGCCCGGATGACCTCTACGGCGCGCCAGCCAGCCAGCGCGAGGAGCCCCGCGGCCAGGAGGATACCCACGACCCTTCGCATACCCCTACCTCGCTCCCGCTCCAACAGAGGTCATGGGAGGACGGGGAGCGCCACCGCCCGCCGCAGCGCCGCTGTGGTGGTCCAGCGATCCGCCGCAGCCTGCGCCAGAGCCACCTCAGCCGCCGCCAGATCCGTCTGCGCGGTGACCACCTCGACGATGGTGCCCACACCCGCCGCATACCGCCCCTGGGCCACGTTGAACGCCTCCCGTGCCGCCGTAGCGGAGCGCCGGGCCGCTTCCAGCTTCGCCGCCGCCGTGGCCACCTGCAGCCGGGCCAGGAGCGCCTCCTGCCAGACCTGGAAGCGGACGCTCTCCAGCCGCGCCCGGCTGGTCTCCAGGCCGGCGCGCGCCGCCTCGATCTGCGCCGCGCGCCGTCCGCCGTCGTGCAGCGGCACCGCCACACCCACCCCCACCGACCATGCGCCGGCCGCACCCGTTCCGCTGCCCGCGGTGCTCACCAGGACGTAGCGGCCGTCCAGGGTGACGGTAACTCCCCCCTGCATCATGGCGATGGCCAGGGCTGCCTCCGCAGCGCGTACCTCCGCCTCCGCGCGCTGCACCTCGGGGCGCTGCAGCGCCCGCTGCGCTGCCTCTGTCTCGGAGACCTCCAGGGGCGGCGGCTCCCCCGGGGCGGTGACGGTGACCGGGGATCCACCGTCCAGCCCCATCACCGTGCGCAGCGCCGACCGGCTGATCTCGGCCTGACCGCGGGCACTCACCTCGTCAAATTCGGAAGCGGCCAGGGCCGACTCCGCCCGGACCACATCCGCACGGGCCACCCTGCCCGCCCGAAAGTTGGCCTGCGCCGCCTGCAGCTGCGTGCGCGCCTGCCTCACCGCCTGCTCCCGGAGCGCGACCACCTGCTGCGCCACGATTACCGCCATGTAAGCCTGCACCGTCTGCAGGGCCACCTCTGCCAGCGCGGCGGCCAGCGCCTGGCGGGCGGCCTCAAGCTGCGCCTGGGCCTGACGGACCTGGACCTGGCGGACTCCTCCGTCGTAAAGAAGGTAGGTCACGCCCGTGCTCACCTGACCCGATGTGCTCACGCTTCCGCCCGCACCGCCGAGACTGCCGCCGGCGCTCAGGCTCAGCGTGGGGGCCAGGCCGGCCTGCGCCGCGCGCACCTGGGCCTCTGCGGCCTTCACCGCGGCACGGTTGGCCGCCACCTGCGGGTTGTGCTCCAGGGCGAAGGCCACCGCCTGGGGCAGAGTGAAGACCACCTGCCCGGCGGCGGGCGGCGCCAGGTGCAGGAGGAGGACGATACCGAGGGCGGCCACGCATCCGCCCCGCCCGCGCCTGCCCGGCGGTACTCTCTTCATCCCCTGGGGTCCCCTGGTGTGGCCTTCGCCCGGCCGCCCGGTCCCGCCGCCAGTTCGACGAGCAGGGGCAGCACCTGGGTTCCCTGCAGGGTCCCCAGGGATCCCCGGGCCGCCTCCGCCTCGGTGAACCGGGCCCTGCCGTCGCTGCCGCTGCCAGCCACCAGCAGCGGCACCGCATCGTCGCTGTGCCCGCGGATCTCGCAGGGTGTGGCGTGGTCTGCGGTCACCGCCCACAGCCATTCCCCTGGAGCGGATGCCAGCAACGGCCCGAAGAACTGGGCGTCGATTTCCTCGATGCTGGCCCGCTTGCGCTCCCAGTCGCCGTCGTGTCCGGGTTCGTCCGGCCCCTTCAGGTGCAGGTAGAGCCCGTCGTAGGCCGCGATGGACTCAAGCGCCCTGGCCGCCCACGCCCGGTAGTCCACACCCGGGGCGATCTCCACGATGTCCATCCCCAGGTACCGGGCAATCCCGCGCTCCACCGGCATCTCCACCAGGCAGGCCAGGCGCGCCCCGAAGCGCTGCGCCAGCGGTGGCACCGCCGGCAGATGATCGCCAGCATCGCGCAGGAGAATGCCGTTGGCCGGCAGCAAGCCCGCGGCCTGGCGGCGCGCGTTCACCTCGTGCTCCTCCAGAACCGCCCGCGCCTTGCGCGTGAACTCGTTGACCAGCTCCGCCGCCACCCAGGCTTCGGGGCTGTCGTCCAGGGCACGGCACTCCTCCACCTCGGTGCCGACCACCGCCCTGGCCACGCCCAATCCCCCCGCTCGCGCGTACGCCGGATCGGTGTTGGTGATGCGGGCGGAGAGCTTCCCTTCCCGGGGGTAGAAGACAACCACGCAGCGGTGGCCCACAGTGGCCCCCAGGACGAACGATGCGGCCCCCGCCGCCAGTCGCACCTGGCTGTTCACCGCCTGGGCAAGCTGCTGTGCCTCTTCCGAGGTGAGGTTGCGACCCACGCGGCGGTCGACGATGCGCTGCCCGGCGCCCAGGGTGGCGAAGTTGCCGCGCAGCGCCAGGTCGCCGTCATGGAAGAGCAGCCCCGCACCCAGGGCCTCCAGCGGACCGCGCCCCGTGTGGTAGGCCCGCGGGTCGTATCCCAGCATGGCCAACACCGCCACGTCCGATTCGGGGGCGATGCCCGGCCCGACGGTCTGCACCAGACCCAGCCGGCCTTCCCGGGCCAGTTGGTCCAGGTGGGGCGTGCGCGCGGCCGCCAGCGGCGTCTGCCCGTCCATCGCGGCGATGGGGCGGTCACCCACCCCGTCCAGGATGACGTAGAGGATCTTCTTCACACCAGGCCTCCAGGAAGCTCCATTCCAGGGTACTGGACGCAGCCGGCCGGCCACAACAGAAAGACGACTGCCTCCCTGCACGGCCCTCGTCGGACACGTCGCGGCCGCACGCCCCCGGGCCTCTACCTTAGCGGGCGCGGCGCAGCCGCCGCAGGAGGCCGCCGGCGAACGTCCCGGCGCAGACTTCCTCCGCCGGGCCGGTGAGGTGCACCGTCCAGTCGGGGCTTATCCGCACGGCGAGCCTCCCCCCCGGCATGGTCACGGCGACCCGCCGCCCGGCATGGCCCAGGCGCGCTGCCGCCGCGGCGGCAGCGGCAGCGCTCGTCCCGGAGGCCTGCGTCTCCCCGGCTCCCCGCTCCCAGATCAGGATCTCCAGACGGTCGCGGGCTGCGACCCTGGCCAGTTGCACATTCGTCCGCTGCGGGAAGGCGGGATGGGTCTCCAGCCGGGGACCCAGGTGGCGCAGCCGGGCCACCTCCAGCCGATCCAAGAAGACGACGCAGTGCGGGTTGCCCAGGGAGACCGCGGTCACCCGAATCGACTCACCGTCTACCACCAGCGGCTCGTCCAGCACCTCGCGCGGCGGACCGGCCACAGGCACGGCGGTGCTCTGGAAGGAGGCTCGCCCCAGTTCCACGGTGATGGCGCCGACCTGCCCGGCGCGCAGCCGCAGGGTGGTGCGGGCGATGCCGCCTGGCGTCTCGATGGTAAAGGTGCGCCGCCGGGTGTACCCGTGATCGTATAGGAAGCGAGAGAGGATGCGCAGCCCGTTGCCGCTCTTCTCCGCCTCGCTGCCATCAGGGTTGAAGATGCGCACGCCGAAGGCGGCGCGGCGCGAGGGCACCAGGGCCAGGATCCCGTCGGCGCCTACGCCGGTGTGCCGCTGGCAGATCGCCCGCACCGCTCCGGGGCTGAGGCGAAAGGAGAGCGCCCGCGGGTCCACCACCAGGTAGTCGTTGCCCAGGCCGTGCCCCTTGACGAACCAGTCGCGTCCCCGCATCTCTGCGCGCCGGGCCTGGCTACCCCCGCCGCCGTAAGGCGCAGGCGATCAGCCGGTCCAGGAGGGCGTGAAATTCGATGCCGGCGGTGCGGGCTGCCAGGGGAAGCAGGCTGACGGCGGTCATCCCAGGGATGGTGTTGACCTCCAGCACGAGCACCCGCCCGTCGCGGACGAACATGTCCACCCGGGACATGTCCCGGCAGCCCAGTACCTGGTGAGCCCGCACTGCCAGCTCCTGCGCCCGCTCCCCCACCGCCAGCGGCAGCCGCGCCGGGCAGATCTCCTCGCTGGCTCCGGGCGTGTACTTGGCCTCGTAGGTGAAGAACTCCCGCCGCGGGACGATCTCCACCAGAGGGAGGGCCTGCGCCTGCCCGGTGGCGGGGTCCTCCAGCACCGCGCCGGTGATCTCCGTGCCCCGGATATACTCCTCGACCAGCACCACGTCCCCGTACGCCAGCGCCGCCTCGCAGGCAGGGCGTAACCCCTCCGGATCCCGCACGACGGCCACCCCGATGCTGGAGCCCAGGGCGTTGGGCTTGACCACGCAGGGGTAGCCCAGCGTCTTCGACACCTCGCCCGCGATGTGGGTCCACTCCCGAGCCATGCCCGCCCGGGTAACCACCACGGTAGCGGGTACGGGGATGTGGTTGAAGGCGAAGAGCTGCCGGCTGCGCAGCTTGTCCATGGCCAGGGCGCTGGCCAGGACGCCGGAGCCGGTGTAGGGGAGGCCGGCGAGCTCCAGCAGCCCCTGCACCGTGCCGTCCTCGCCGTAGGGGCCGTGCATGGCCACCAGCACCACATCCAGGGGACCGTCCTGCAGGACCCGGTCGATGCCGATGGCGCCGGAGCGGACGGCCAGCCTGCCGCCCTGCGGCGCCTCTCCCCCGGACAGCACCGGCGGCGGCCCGCCTCCCAGCGCCCACCGGCCGTCCGGCAGCACCTCCACGGGCACCGCCTGGTACCGGGCGGGATCCAGGGCTGCGAGGATCTGCCGCCCGGTGTGCAGGGAGACCTCGCGCTCCGGGGACGGACCACCCATGAGTACGGCCACACGCAACCGGCTCACCGGGAATTCTCCTGACGCTGCGGGAGGCGGCGGGAGGAGAGCAGGTCCGCCATGATACACTCAACCAGGCCCGTCCGCGGGCGGCTGGATAGCGGACGGGCGCGCATCAGCATACGACAAACACACCGGCATGAGCATTCGTCCGCACCCGTCGCCTCTCCTGCAGGGGGCGATCTTCGACCTCTTCGGCACCCTGGTCCGGCCGCTACGACCGCATCTCTCCGCGGTCGGCCCCAACAGCAGCGATGTCTTCGAGGAGGCCAACACCGCCGGCCTCCTGCGCTGGGCCCAGGCCCGCGGGCTGCCTGTGCCGGCGGAAGCGGCGGAGGTGGTGCACGAGGCCCGGCAGTGGATGTGGACGGAGACGGCGGCCACCGGGCGGCAATTGCTCAACCGCCAGGCCATGGCGCGCGCGGCGCAGCGGCTGGGCTGGCCTCAGGACCCTGCGTTCCTGGAAGAGGCCTCCTGGGTCTTCTTCCAGCCGGAGATCGCCATGATCGCCCCCTACCCCGACGCGGCAGATGTGCTGGCGGCACTGCGCGACATGGGGCTGCGCCTGGCCGTGGTCTCCAACGCGTCCGACCACCGTCTGGTGGAGGCGGTGCTGGCGCGCACCGGGCTGGCGCAGTACCTCGACCCTGTCGTCTCGTCGGCGGGCTACGGGCGGATCAAGCCGGACCCCGGGATATTCCGCGCCGTCCTGAACACCTGGAGGCTGGCCCCGCAGCAGTGCGTCATGGTGGGAGACACCCTGGACGCGGATGTGGGCGGGGCGCAGGCGCTGGGGATGCGCGCCATCCTGGTGACCATGGACCCGAACCCGCACAACGTCCCGCTGGCAGAGACCATCGCTCCCGACGCCGTCGCTGCCTCCTTGAGGGAGGCGGCGGACATCATCCGCCGCTGGATGGCTCCCCGCTAAAGTTCGCGGCCATTGATTCTCTGTGTGCTTCACCCAGTTTCCCTCAACTTCAACCTCGTGCGGCGGGTGAGCGGACGGGCCGGGCCGCCGAAAGACTCCGGCACTGCCACTGCCGCCTGGTGAAAGCCAGACGGAGGCCGGAGGGATCATCCTTCGGCCCCCGCGGCTTCTAGCGTTTCAACGCGCCGGCTATTCCAGGGCTCGCACCGCTATGGCACGGATATCCCCATCCAGGGGAATCAGGCCCAGAAGCCTTCCTGTCGCCGCGTTCATGATAGCGATCCCTGGCGTCTTTCCGCCCCCGGGAGCGCCTCGTACGCTGAAGAAGACGAGTCGGCCGTCCGGGGAGAACTCCAGCCGCTGCGCCTTCTCCGGTGTTGGGTAGGTCGTAATGATCCGATAGGTCCGGGCGTCCAGCACGGCTACCTTGTCGTCTCCGCGCCCGATAATCCACAATGCGGTGCCATCCTGGCTCTGCACCAGCGGTTGCGGGTCATTGAGAGGCAGGACAGCCCGATGCAGCACGCTCCCCGCGGTGTCGAGCACCATCAGCTGGTTGTTCTCTCCGCCGTTGGTGGCGTGGAAGCCCACTGTGCCGAAAAACCGCCGTCCGTCCTGGGCCAGCTCGACGGCACAGCCCTCCAGCCCGGTCTCCAAGTTCTTCAGGATCCGCCCGGACTCAACCTCAAGGAGGGTGAAGGAGCCGGGGGCCCGCTGCCCAGCCACGACCCGTCCGCGGTGACGGATGAGGGCCGTGCGCCCGTCCCGGGAGAAGGCGACGCAGTGTGGCGCCGCCCCACCGGAGGCGATCCGGCGTCCCGGGCGGAAACTGCCGCCGTCTACGAGAACTTCGGAGATCTCGTCCACCCCGTTGTTGGCCACCCACACGCGCCGCCCGTCGGGTGACGCCGTGACCGCGTGCGCCGCCGGTCCCGCCGGCAGCGCGGCGACGATCTTCCGGGCCGCGGCGTCGATCACCAGAAGATTGCGGGTGTTGGCGGCCGCCCGCACGTTGGTGACGTATGCGTACCGACCGTCGCGGCTGAAGGCGATCCAGTGCGGCCGACTTGTATCCGGCTTGCCATCGTCGTCGACCTGGATCGTCGCCAGGATGCGGTACGTGCGGCCGTCCAGCACGTAAAGCTCGTCCAGCGCCTCGTTGCCCACCCAGACCTCAAACGCCGCAGGCTGGGCCATGGAGATGCCTGCGACCGCGAGCACCATCGCGAGTACTGCCACAATCCACCGCATCTGCCTCACCTCCGCGCAGCGACTCACCGGGTGTCATCCAGCTCCCGCAGGTGCCGCTGCAGGAACTCCAGGAGCTTCGCCGGGTCGCGGAAGGCGATCCGCTCGCCGGTCTCGACGTGCTGGGCTTCCCCCCACCAGCGCCGGCGTTCTGAGGGATCCACCCTGAGCCGGACGACAAACGACGCGGACTGAACCTCTCCTGCCATGGCCGCCTCCGCCGGAGTCCACCCGGTCGGGGAGAACATTAGGAAACGGCGGTGAAATTGGGGTGAAATACCTCAGGCGGGGGTCAGAGCGCGGGCCTGTTCGTAGAGGGCGAGGGTCTCGGGCTGTGGTGTAACGCCCAGCTCCTCACGGAGAGCCTGCTCACAGGTCAGGTACGCGCGGATTGCCGCCTGCCGATCGCCCCGGGCGAGCGCGTACTGCATCAGGTGGCGGTACGCAGGTTCACGCAGGCGGTCCAGGGCCAGGACCCGTTGGATCGCGTCTAGCGCCCGGCGGTAATCCCGCCGTCGAGCGTGCAGATCGGCCAGGGTCTCCAGGACCGCGATCTGGATCTCCCGGCGGCGCTCGCGCTCCGCGGCCGGCCAGTCCGCGTATCGCTCCTCTTCCAGGAGATCACCGCGATACAGTGCGGCGGCCTCCTCGAGAGCGGTCACCGCCTCTGCGAGACGTCCGGTCGCCTCATGGCCCCGGGCCTCTGCGCGCAGCCGGTCGAACTCGTCGACGTCGATCCAGCAGCGCCCGGCCGCCTCGAACCGGAAGCCGGATCCGTTGCGCACAATGAAGCTCGAACGACTGCCCTCGAGGAGCGGTTCCAGGGTCTGACGGAGCGTCTTCACGGCCCCTTTGAGGCTGACTTCGCCCGCCCGCGGGTCGGCTTCCGGCCACAGGGCTTCGATGATCTCGTCACGGGAGACGAACCGGCTGCGGTGGAGAAGCAGGAACTCCAGCAGGGCTTTCACCTTGTGAGTCTTCCACGCGGCCTCGGGGATCGGGCTGCCGTTCCTCAGGATTTCGAATCTGCCCAGGAGTGAGATTCGAAGGGTAACCGGTTCCGGTGGGCGCAATCTGGCCACGGCCTGTTCGCAGAGCGTCCGCACCTGCCGGTCCTTGCGTGTGAGCTGAAGCAGGGGCCGCCGCGCCCGCGGGTCGCCGATCACCCCGAGGAGGCCGATGGCCCTGGTCCGCAGCGGCGAGTCGGCGAGCGCCTGCACCAGCGCATCCACCGCATTTGACCCCAGCGCGACCAGCAGGTCCTCCACGGCCTGCGGCTCGACACCTCGCTTGAGTGCCGTGAGCAGCAATGGTGCCGGTCCAGGCTGCCTCCGCCGCCAGGAACGGGATCAGGTCATCCTTCGCCTGGGCCGCTTGTGTCACGGCGATCCGGAGGAGGTCGTCTGGCGCTGACGCGGTCAGTTGAGCCTCCCAGAGCGCAACCCGCGCCAGCCCCGGGAGCGTCCCCCAGTCGGAGAAGGCATCACGGACGGCGGGGAGCAGCGCCGCTGCGCGTGCAGCCTCTCCCCGCGCGTACAACAAACTGATCTGCTCCAGTCGAATTTCGGGAAGGAGCTTCCCAAAACGGCAGCGCTCTGCGCTTGTGGATGCCGCGGCTAGCAGGCTCTCCGCTTCCGCCGGATTCCCCTGCGCACGCGCCGCGCGGGCGAGACCGAGCAGCGCCACGATACGGGGTTCCTGCGTTTCGCCTTCGCGCCACAACGCCAGCGTTCGCTGGTACCATCGAGCGGCTTCGGAGGGATCCTGGGCCAGCAGGGCCAGGCCGCCCGCGTGATTCGTGAGCTGCAGGTCGGTCTGGCGCTCACCCGTGCGGGCGTGTGAGGTTTGCGCCCGCTGCAGGGCATCCCGCGCCGCTGCCAGATCGCGACGTCCGAGTTCGACGGCAACCATGTCGGCCAGAATCCAGGTTTCGTACGTCTGAGAGCCAACGGCTGTGGCCTCATCCAGCGCCGCCCGATAGAGCTCGACCGAACGAGTGAACTCCAGGCGCGCCAGAGCGAGAGCCGCGCGGAAGTACTTCTCGCGCAGTCCCTTCCCGGGTTGAGGGACTGGGGCGGCGCGCTCGATGGCGGGGAGGAGATTTTCCGCTTCACCCAGCCGTCCCAGGTGCAGCAAGCTGTCGGCCAGGACGACCAGCAGGGCGATCTTCCAGCGTGGTTCGACATCAGCGGCCAAAGAGGCCAGGGCCTCTTGGCATGTGCGTGCCGCTTCTTCAAACCGGTCCATGTGCAGCAGCATGACGGCGATCCCGTGCATGGAAAACGCCCACAGGTTGGGATCACGTCCTCTCGCTGCCGCAGCGGCACGCTGCGCGAGGGCAAGGCCTCCAGGGTAGTCGCCGACGTACCGGCACGCGCTGGCCCCACAGCGCGTCATCCACGGGTATTGCTGCTGAACGTCCTCAGGCAGCCGCAGCACCAGGTCGCGAAACGCATAGGCCAGACGGGAGGTGAGCCGGTCGCCATGCAGCGGCTTCATCACGCGCTCGGCCTCTCCCAGCGCTCCCGCCGCAAAGTAGTGACGAACGGCGAGGTCGGGGATGCCTTCTGCTTCAAGCCGTTGCGCCGCTGTATAGTGCAGTGCCGAGACCGCTTGCGATCCCTCTTCGTCGCTCAGACGCTGCCGGAGGAACTCAGCAAACAACTGGTGGAAGCGGTACCGTGGACCCGCGTCGTCGAGCCGGTAGAGGAAGAGGTTGCTGCGTTCCACTTCCGCCAGCATCGCCCGCGCCTCGACCTCCGGCACCAGCGCCTGGCATACGGACGGCCAGAGCTCGGTGAGGATCGACACGCGCAGGACGAAGCCTCGGGTCACCGGCTCGAGCGTGTCCAGCACGGTGGCGGCCAGGTAATCGTAGATCTCTCGCGGAGTACCGTGCACATCGGCCCGGCCCTGGGCCTTGGTCCTCAGGGCAATCAGCTGCAGGGCGGCCGGCCATCCCTCGGTGCGCTCGGTGAGGCCGCCGGCGAGGAGATCGTCGATGTGGAGGCCGTGGCTGGTGCGGAAGAACGTTGCTGTCTCGTCCCGTGAGAACTTGAGGTGGCTGTAGTCGACCGTTGTGGCCTGGCCCTGTACCAGGAGGCGCGGGAGGACTTCCAGGCGCGGCCAGGTCCGCGTGGCGATCACAAAGTGAACGGGTGGCGGAAGGTTACCGAGGAGGTCATCCACCAGGCGCACGACCTCCGGATTGTGCTCGACGGTATGGAAGTCGTCAAGGACGATCACAGTTTCAGGCAGCGTGTCCAGCGCGCCCAGCAGAGCACGGCGCAGTTCTGCCACCTCCGGTCCCGTCGTCAGCATGCCTTGCACCCGGGCACCGGGGTCCGGCACCACGGCGCAGAGAGCCGCGATCAAGCCGGCACTGAACAGGTTGGGATCTGCGTCGGACTCATCGAGGGTGAGCCAGGCGGCGGGCACGCCGGCCTCGGGGAGGGCAGAAAGCAGCAGGCTCGTCTTCCCGTATCCGGCCTCCGCGCACAAAAGCAGCAGCCGGCGCGCTGTCCCCTCGCGCACCATCGTCAGGAGCCGCTCGCGCTTCAGGAGCGGGACGCCGATTCGACGCGGGGTGATCTTTGTGCTGGGAATGTGTGATAGGCCAGTCGTGTTGGACGATCCCCGCGCCGCTACTTGACCCGGCTAGATACGCATTCGCAGCGGGGGCCGCATGACGCACCTCCCAGGTTCGGCTGTCGGTTTGGGAGAGTAGTACATGTTCAAGTAGGCAATCCTTTCACGGCATTATCTAGGCCCGGGGAGCGCTCCCAGCACCTCCAGGCACGCCGCCAGCTGCTCTGCCGGCACTAGCAGGTGGTCGCGGTAGAAGGAGCGCAGCGGACGCACGGCCACCCCCCGCTGCTGCAGCAGGTTGGCCAGCGCCGCCAGGTCGGCAGCCGCCGCCGCATGCCCGGAGTCGGGCCCCCCAACGCCCGAGGCCACACCCAGGGAGACGAGGCGGTAGCCTTCCTCGGTGACCGCTCCGGGAAAGCGCGCCGCCACCCGCTGCCACTCCTGTGCGCGGGCAACCAGGACGATGCCGTTCTGGGTCCACTCCACGAAGAAGGGCAGGTGAAGGCCCCCCAGAGCCCCGCGGACGCTGGGCTCCAGGGACCGGGGGATGGTCACCAGGACATACAGGGCCGGATCGGCCACCCCCGGCCTGCCAGGTGCTGCCCGCGGCTCCATATCTGAGATGCTATCATCCCCGCGCCCGGGGGGTGTCAAGACTAGCGGTCTCCCCACGCCGGCATGCTGGCGGTGTGACTCAGACGTTTAGCTCTCGGAGCTCGCCCGTGACCATGTAGACCACGCGCTCGCAGACGTTGGTGACGTGGTCCGCGGCGCGTTCCAGGTGGCGGGCCACGATCAACAGCTCCAGCGCCCGGGGGATCAGGTTGGGGTCGCGGATCATGATGTCCAGCAGGTCCTTGAAGACCTGGGAGCGCAGTGCGTCTACCTCGTCATCCCTGGCCGCCGTCCGCACTGCCAGATCGGCATTACGGGTGCCAAAAGCCTCCAGGGCATGGTTTAGCATCTCCTGGACGATCTGCTGCATCCTGGGGATATCCACCAGGGGCTTGACCGGCGGCTCATTCCCCAGACGCCGCGTCGCCCGGCAGACCCCCTCGGCGTGGTCCGCCATCCGTTCCAGATCCAGGGTGATGGCGAAGACCGAGGCGATGGTGCGCAGGTCCCCGGCCATGGGCTGCTGAGTGGCCAGCAGGTGCATGCACCGCTGCTCCAGCTCCAGGTGCATGGCGTCGAGGCGGTCGTCCTCGGCGATCACCTGCTCGGCCAGGGTTACGTCCCGGGCCTGCAGCGCCTCCACGGCACGGCGGATAGCCTGCCCGGCCAGTACACCCAGCCGGATGACGTCCTCCTGCAGCCGCTGCAGCTCGCGCTCAAATGCCTCCCGCGTCACCCCGGATCTACCTCGCGCAGCCTTGCGCTGGCAGCTACCCAAACCGCCCGGTGATGTACTCCTCAGTGCGCCGGTCCCTGGGAGTGGTGAAGATCTGCTGGGTGGCGCCGAACTCGACCAGCTCCCCGTCCAGAAAAAACCCGGTGAAGTCCGAGACGCGGGCGGCCTGCTGCATGTTGTGGGTGACAATGACGATGGTAATGCTCTTCGTCAGCTGACGTGCCAGCTCCTCGATGCGCAGCGTGCTGGCGGGGTCCAGGGCCGAGGCCGGCTCGTCCATCACCAGGACCTCGGGCGAGACGGCCAGCGCCCGGGCGATGCACAGGCGCTGCTGCTGGCCGCCGGAGAGGCTGGTGCCGGGCCGATGCAGGCGGTCCTTTACCTCGTCCCACAGCGCAGCGGCGCGCAGGCTGCGTTCCACGATCTGGTCCAGCCGCCGCCGGTTCCGTTCGCCGACCAGCCACCAGCCCGCAGCCACGTTCTCGTAGATGCTCATGGTGGGAAAGGGATTCGGCTTCTGGAAGACCATGCCGATCCTGCGACGGACGAGCACTGCGTCCACGCCCGGGGCGTAGACGTCCTGGCCGTCCAGCAGCACCTGGCCGGCCACCCGGGCCCCGGGGACCAGTTCGTGCATGCGGTTGAGACAGCGCAGGAAGGTGGACTTGCCACAGCCCGAGGGGCCAATGATGGCCGTGACCTTCCGCTGGGGAATCTGCAGGCTGATGCCGCGGAGGGCGTGGAGGCGGTCGAACCAGGCGTGCAGCTCGCGCACCTGAATGCCGCCGGCGTGCTCCATCACCGCCGCGGCCACGGGCACCGAAAGCCCTTCCACTGCCGTAAGGCTGTCCATGACATTCCCTTTCTACCTAAGTCTCAGCTGCCGGCCGGCCGCGGTGCGCGCGGCGACGTTGACCAGCAGGACCATGGTCACCAGGACCAGAGCCCCCGCCCAGGCCTGGCGGTGCCAATCGTCAAAGGGCGAGATGGCGTAGGCGAAGATCTGGATGGGCAGCGCGGCCATGGGCTTGAGCGGGTCCCAGTTCCAGAATCGGTTCCCGAACGCTGTGAAAAGCAGCGGGGCTGTCTCTCCGGCGATGCGCGCCAGACCGACCATGATCCCGGTGATGATGCCAGCGGCGGCGGTGGGGAGGACCACCTGCAGGGTTGTCCTCCACTGAGGAATCCCCAGCGCCAGAGAAGCCTCGCGCACGCTTGACGGCACCAGACGCACGACCTCCTCCGTCGTCCGCAGCACGATGGGGATGAGCATTACCCCCAGAGCCACCCCGCCAGCCAGCGCGCTGAAGTGACCAAGCGGCAGAACCAACAGGATGTAGGCGAACAGACCCATGATGATGCTGGGCGTTCCGTTCAGCACGTCGGCGGCAAAGCGGGCCAGGTGGGTCAGCCGGATGTGGGGATACTCGGCAAGGAAGACCCCGCCCAGGACCCCCAGGGGGACCCCCAGAACCGCGGCCAGGGATAGCAGGTAGACCGTCCCCGCGATGGCGTTGGCCATGCCCCCGCCGCGTTCGCCAGCCGGCCCGGGCAGCGAGGTGAAGAACTCCAGGTTGACGGCCCCAAGGCCCGCGCGCGTCAGGAAGACCAGGATCAAGAAGAGTGGCGCGAGCACCAGAGCGGCACAGAGCGCGGCGAGCGCCGCCATCACCCTGTTCGTCCATGTTCGCCGCAAATAGCCTCGATCCACGGTCACTCTCCCAGCACCGCGTCCCTGGCCGCCCGTCCCACCAGGAGGCGGGCCGCCGCGTTGACGACCACCGTCACGATGAAGAGGGCCACCGCGGTGTAGATCAACGCCGCCACGTACAGGTCGGAGGTCGCCTCCGTGAACTCGTTGGCGATCACCGCGGGGATGGTGTAAGCGGGAGCCAGCAGCGACGCCTTGATCTGGGGTACGTTGCCTATCACCATGGTCACCGCCATAGTCTCGCCCAAAGCCCGAGCCAGGGCCAGGAACACCGCCCCCATGATCCCCGAGCGCGCGTAGGGCAGCACCGCCCGCCGGGTCGTCTCCCACCGGGTGGCCCCCAGGGCCAGCGCCGCCTCCCGCTGGGTGGTGGGGACGGCCCGCATCACCGACGTGCCCACGGCCACGATGAATGGCACGACCATGATGGCCAGGATCAGGCCGGCGGCCAGCATGCCGATGCCCAGCGGCGGACCGTCAAACAGCGGGAGGAACCCCAGGGCACCTTTCACCAGCGGGGTCAGCACGGAGCGCACCCAGGGAACCAGGATGAAGATCCCCCAGAGCCCAAAGACGACGCTGGGAACCGCCGCCAGCAGCTCCACCAGGAAGCCTACGGGCACGCGCAGCCATCCCGGAGCCAGTTCCGAGAGGAAGATGGCCACTCCCAGACCCAGAGGCACGGCCATCGACAGCCCCAAGGTCGAGGAGACCAGCGTGCCGTAGATGAACGGGAGGGCGCCGAACTCGTGGGTGACCGGATCCCAGGTCGACCCGGCAAAGAATGTCAGGCCGAATCGCTGGACCGCCGGCCACGCGCCTGCGAGGAGCGCCAGGAGGAGGCCACCCAACAGCAGCGGTACGGCCAGCGCCGCTGCTGCCAATACCACCCCGAAGAGCCGGTCGCCGCGGTGTGCGGCGACCGGCCCGGAGGCAGGGGCGGCGACCACCGATGCCATGCGGAGCCTACAGCAGCGACTTGCCGCCGGCGGTGACGCTCTTCAGGGTCCCTTCGATCCGCGCGACCAGGCTCTTGGGCAAGGGAGCGTAGAGCAGGGTCGGGGCGTACTTCTGCCCCTCGTGAGTCGCCCACCAGAGGAACTCCACCAGCGCCTTCCCCCTGACCGGGTCAGGCTGCTCGCCGTAGATCAGGATCCAGGTGAAGCCGGCGATGGGATAGGCGTCCCGTCCGGCCGGATGGGTGAAGAACACCCGGTAGTCCGCCGGGATCAATGGCAGCGCCCCCTCCATGGCTTTGGTGGTGGTAGAGAGGGAGGGGCGGATGAACCGTCCTGCCCTGTTGCGCACGTTCCCGAAGGTCATCCTGTTGGTCAGGGCGTAGGCCAGTTCCACGTAGCCCAGGGTGTAGGGGGTCTGGCGCACCAGGCCGGCGACTCCCTCGTTGCCCTTTCCCCCCAGCCCGGTAGGCCAGTTCACGGAGGTCCCCTCGCCCACCCTGGCCTTCCACTCCGGGCTTACCTTGCTCAGGTAGTTCACCCAGATGGCCGTGGTCCCCGAGCCGTCTGAGCGGTGCACCACAACCACCTCGGCCGCGGGAAGCTTCACCCCGGGGTTGGCCCGGGCCAGGCGCGGGTCGTTCCAGCGGGTGATCTTCCCCAGGAAGATGTCCGCCAGGACCTCAGGGGTAAAGTTCAGCCCCTGCCCCACGCCGGGGATGTTGTACACAGGCACCACCGCGCCGGCCACCATGGGGATGTGCAACACCCGACCGCCCGCCTGGGCGATCTGCTCGTCGGTCATGGGGCCGTCACTGGCGCCGAAGTCCACGGTCTTGGCGATGAACTGCCGGATACCGCCGCCGGAACCGATGGACTGATAGTTGATCTGCACGCCGCGCTCAGCCGCGTAGAGCTGGGACCACTTGGAGTACAGCGGGAACGGAAAGGTGGCCCCCGCACCGTTGAGGGTGATGGGCTGTGCGCCCGCGGGCAGGGCGGGCAGGACTGTGCCGGCGACCGCCACCGCCACCATCAGGGCGCGGGCCCAGCGCCTCGTCGTCTCTCCGGAAATCCAACGCATCACCATCTCTCCTCCTGACCTGATCTCTTGCTGTCACTCCGAAGGTAGCGCCCCAGCGTCAAAGGGAAGGCCAAGCCCGGTTGAAATCCAGGTCAAGGAGAGGTGAAGCCTGGAGACTACCCGCGCAGGTCGAGGCGGTAGCCGATGCCGCGGACGGCCACGATGCGGACGCCGCCCTTTGCTTCCACTTTCTTCCGCAACCAGCCGATATGCGTGTCCAGGGTGCGGGTGTCGCCGAAGTAGTCCTCGCCCCAGACCTGGTGCATCAGGCGCTCCCGGCGGACCACCTTCCCCTGATGGCGTAGCAGCAGGTGGAGTAGCTCGAACTCCTTGGCAGAGAGGGGGACCACCTGGTCGGCCACCCGCACCTCGTGCCGCTCCACGTCCAGCACCAGCTCTCCCAGCCGCAGGTGCTCCTCCCCGCCGGCCCGCACCAGGATCGTCTCCAGGACGTTGGCCACATCCTCATAGCGGTCCGTGCAGGCCTCCAGGGTCTCGCAGATATCCTTCCACTTGATGATGTCCTTGGGAGCGAACCGCCCGTTGAACAGGGTCTCGATAGCCTCCCGCAGCAGGTCGTCCACCCGGTTCTCTCCACGGTGCAGCGCACGGGTATGCGGAAAGACGTTCTGCATGCGTCGCAGCTGCCCCACCGCGGCACGCAGTTCTGCGGCCGAAGCCAGGATCTGCTGGGCCATCTCCACCGCCACGGGGAGGATGCGCCGCAGGCGGTGGAGAGCCACGCGTGCGGCCGCGGCCTCGATCCCGTCCAGGACATCGTCCAGGTAGCCGGTGAGGGCCTGCAGCGAGGAGGGCTCCACGGGGAGGGCGCGGGGCACCAGCAGGGCGTCGAAGAGGTCGCGGGCGATGGCGTCGCCCTTATGCTCCAGGTCGCGGATCTCCGCCCACGCCTGTGGCAAAGGGAGGCGGCCCTGCAGGCCCGACAGGAGCAGGCGCGCAGCGTCCTCAATCGCCCGGGTCATCTCCTCCAGGAGGCCGAACTCCCGGGCCAGCGTGCCCTCCGCCGTGCTGCGCTGCTCAGAGACTTGCTCCATCGCCCTCCTCGCCCCCGCCAGCAGGAACTTCGGCGCGCGCCAGAACCGGCCCTGCGTCCGTGTGGCTCACCCCGCGCCGGCCGTCTCACGCGGCAGTTCAAGGACGTGCTCCTAGGCGTCCAGGGCGCGGGTGAAGTCGTCCACCAGGTCGTCCAGGTCCTCCAGCCCCACCGAGACCCGGATCAGCCCCTCCCGGATACCGGCCCGCGCCCGATCCGCAGCGGGGATGCCCACGCTGGTTGTAGAAGCGGGGTGCGTCACCAGAGTCTCCACCGAGCCCAGGCTCACCGCCAGCACCGCGGTGCGCAGCGCCTCCACCATGCGGGCGCCGGCGGAGGCGCCCCCACGCACCTCGAAACTGAGCATGCCGCCGAAGCCGCGCATTTGCCCCCGGGCCACGGCGTGCCCGGGGTGCTCGGGCAGGCCGGGATAGTGCACCCGCTCCACCCGTGGGTGCCGCGCCAGCATCCGGGCCAGGCCCAGGGCATTCTGGTTGTGCCGCTCCATGCGCAGCCCCAGCGTCCGCAGCCCGCGCAGCACCAGCCAGGCGGCGAAGGGGTCGAGCACGGGGCCGAAGATGCGGAAGCGCGGCCGCAGCGCCTGCAGCAGGTCACGGCCACCGACGATGATCCCCGCGGTAACGTCGCCGTGCCCGCCCAGGTACTTGGTCATGCTGTGCACCACCAGGTCGGCGCCCAGGGACAGAGGGTTCTGGTTGTACGGCGTGGCGAAGGTGTTGTCGGCCACCAGCAGCGCCCCGTGGGCGTGAGCCAGGCGGGCCACCTGGGCGATGTCGGTGATCTCCAGCAGCGGGTTATTGGGCGACTCCACGTAGAGGACCTTCGTCTCCGGGCGCAGCGCCTCCGCGTAGGCCGCAAGGTCGACGCGGTCGATGAGGGTGACGCCGATCCCGTAGGCGGGTAGCACCTGAGCGAACAGCTCGTAAGAGGCCTGGTAAACGGCCCGCGGGGCCACCAGGTGGTCACCCCCGCGCAACAGGCCCAGGATGACGGTGCTGATGGCCCCCATCCCCGAACCGGTGGCGATGGCCATCTCCCCGCCCTCCAGGAGGGCCACCCGGGCCTCCAGCTCGGCGGTGGTGGGGTTACCCCAGCGGGTGTAGTACCAACCCTCGCCGCGGTCGACGCCCAGCGCCGCCCCCTCCTCCACCGTGTCGTAGCGGAAGGTGGTGGTCTCGAAGATGGGCGGGCTAACCGCCTTCAGCGGAAACCTCGCCGCCCTCCCGTGAATCGCCTTTGTGTTGAACCCCCAGCGCTCCCACATGCTTTCCTCCTCCGCCTGCGCCCGCCTCGGTTGGGCCAGGCACAGGTGGATTATAGAGGGCGAGATGGTAGAGTCGGGACGGATGAGATTCGGCGCCCACGTCAGCATCGCCGGGAACCTCCACCTGGCTGTGGACCGGGCCGTTGCCGTCGGCTGCGAGTGCCTGCAGATCTTCGTGGGCAATCCGCGGCAGTGGCGGCCCGTGCGCTATGCCGATGAGGTGGTGGCTCTCTTCCGGGAGAAGCGCGCCCGCGCCGGCCTCGACCCCCTGGTCGCCCACTCCGCCTACCTGATCAACCTGGCCAGTCCCGACCGTACCGTCCACTCCCGCTCGGTGGCCTCCCTCGCCTGCAGCGTCGAGGGCATTACTCTCCTGGGGGGGATGGGCGTGATCACCCACATCGGCAGCCGGATGGGGCACTCCCTGCGGGCGGCGAGGTCACGGGTGGTGGCGGCGTTGGAGGCGGTGCTGCAGCGCACCGCCGGCTCGCTGGTCCTCCTGGAGAACTCGGCCGGCGCGGGTGAGGCCATCGGAGGGACCTTCGAGGAGCTGGCGGAGATCCTGGACGCACTGGTCTGGCACCCCCGCGTGGGAGTGTGTCTGGACACTGCGCACCTCTTCGCTGCGGGGTGGGATATCCGCACCCCTGAAGGGGTGGCGCGCACACTGCGGGCCTTCGACCGCACCGTGGGCCTGCGGCACCTGCGCGCCCTCCACCTTAACGACTCCCGGGCAGGGCTGGGGACGCGTCTGGATCGCCACGCGCACATCGGGGCCGGCCGGATCGGTACCATGGGGCTGCGGGCCCTCATCCACCACCCGGCGGTGCACCACCTGCCGGGGTTCATCGAGACCCCCGGCTTCGACCGGCAGGACGCCGACCGCCGGAACCTGGAGGCCCTGAAGCGGCTGCGCCGGCTGGGCCCCCCATTGCGCGGCCTGAAAAGTCCAGGAAGCATTCAAGATGACGCAGGAGTTTGGCGGGGGACGGGCAAGGGCTGGACGAGCAACCAGTGCCTCAGGTAAGCGTAAGGAAGCGGAGACGCCCAAGGCGGACCTGCACCCGCGCGCGGGCGCGCACGAACAGGGAGGCGTACCCGGAGAGGATGTAGGTCACGGCCGCCGCGGCGTCGCGGACGGATCTTTCGGCGGCTGGAGCAGTGCGCGGTTCTCGATGATGTGGCAGAAGCGGGCCCTGGCCGCGAGTTTCTCCGGAGGGATGGCGGCCGCCGCTTGGCCAGGCGTCTGAGGTCGCTGGCGAACAGGCGCAGCCCCCGAATCCGCGACTCGATCTCCCGCACCTTGATGTCGATCAGCTGCAGGACGTACGGGCAAACGTCGGACGGAGCGCGACCTATGTGGGGGTTTCCGCCGGGGCGATCTTGAAGAACAGACTCTCCAGCAGGATACGCGGGTGGACGTTACGCTCCAGGGAGTCCCGCGCCGCCTCCACGGCGGCGATGCGCCGGCCCAGGTCCTCCCAGGAGAGCAGTCCCGCCCAGCGGGCGACCTCCGTCCGCCGGTCCAGGTTGACCAGCAGGTCCGGATCCTGCGACTCCTTCCACACCGCCAGGTCGCGGTACCAGAGGGCGGCGATCTCCAGCAGCTCCCCCAGGGCCTCCCGCTCCCGGGCCAGCTCCTCCGCGGCATCCAGACGGGCCGGCAGAGTGGAGTCCTCCACCTGCACCAGGCGGTCCAGCAGGCGGTCGCGCCGGCCCAGCGCCTCCGGGGAGCGGGCCCAGGCCAGCGCCCGCCCCATGCGCCCCGCCGCCAGGGAGGCCAGCAGCCGCGCCCGCTCCGGTGGGGTGGCGTAACGCTCCAGCAGCGTATGCGCAATCTGCGCCGTGGGGACCAGCGCGCAGCGGACGGTCTGGCAGCGGGAGGTGATGGTGGCGGGCAGAGGCACCGTGGTCTCCGCGATGAGGATGAGGACCACATCCGGCGGCGGCTCCTCCAGCACCTTCAGCAGGCTGTTGGCCGCGCCGGGGCTGAGCAGCTCCGCATCGGCGATGATGTAGACCTTGACCCGCCCCTCGTAGGGCGGGTAGGAGGCGTCCCGCTGCAGGGCTCGGATCTGGTCGATGGGGATCTCCCGACCCCGGTACTCCCGTCCCACCGCCACCAGGAACTGCGCCGCGGCGATGTCCAGCATGCGCACGTCGGGGTGGTTGCCCGCGGCAATCCGCCGACAGGTGCGACAGGCTCCGCAGGCATCGTCCTCCATCGGCTGCTGGCAGTTCAAGAACTGGGCAAAGGCCAGCGCCAGGGTCCGCCGCCCCGTCCCCGCCGGGCCGAGGAACAGGTAGGCGTGCGCCCGACGATCCGCGCGCACTGCGGAGCGGAGTAGAAGAACAGCGTGCCGCTGGCCGACGACCTCGCGGAAGGGCATATGGGGGATCTAAATGCGCTCCATCCTGTCCACGCCCAGGACGAAGACGATGGCCCCGCCCACCTCCACCTTCACCGGATAGGTGACGTAGGAGTCCACGGGCTCCACCACCGGAGGCATGGGGCTCAGCAACTGTTCCCGGCGGTGGCAGACCTTCTGGATGATCCCCAGCACCTCATCCACCTGCTCGTCCTGGACGCCGATCAGGATGGTACTGTTCCCCTCACGGAGGAATCCGCCCGTGCTGGCCAGCATCGTCCCCTGGAACTGGGCGGCGGTGAGGGCCTCCATCAGCCTCCCCCCGTCCTTCTCCTGCACCACGGCCAGGACAAGTTTGATCGCCCCGCCCCCTCCCGGCATGCGCCGCAGACTATCTCCGTCCGCCCAGCAGCTCCCGGACCGCCTGCACCACCGCCTGGTGCACGCGCTCCACGTCGTCCTGCGCGTCGACGACGACGAACCGCTTCGGCGATTCGCGCGCCAGCTCCAGGAATCCTGCCCGCACCCGCTGGTGGAAGGCCAGGGCCTCCCGCTCCAGCCGGTCGCCGCCCCGGGTGCCTTCCCGGGCCGCGGTCCACGCGCGGTGCAAGCCCACCTCCGGGTCGATGTCCAGAAGCACGGTCAGATCGGGCAGCAGCCCCCCGGTAGCCGCCTCGTTCACCGCGCGCACCAGACCCAGGTCCAGGCCCCGGCCGTACCCCTGGTAGGCCAGGGAGGCGTCCACGTAGCGTTCGGAGAGCACGGTGGTGCCCCCATCCAGCGCCGGCCGTACCACCTGGCGCACCAACTGCGCCCGGGCGGCGGCGAAGAGCAGCATCTCTGTCTCCGCGGCCATCTCGGCGTGGTTGGTGTCCAGCAGGATCTGGCGGATGCGCTCGCCGATCGGGGTGCCGCCGGGCTCGCGGGTGGAGAGGACGTCCACCCCGGCTCCCCGCAGGTAGGCCTCCAGGAGGCGGCCCTGTGTGCTCTTGCCGGCCCCATCCGGGCCCTCCAGGGTGATGAAGAAGCCGCGCACGGAAGGCGCCGGGCTACTTGGGGAAGATGACCACGCGGCGCAGTGGTTCCTCGCCGCGGCTCTCCGAGGCCAGACCGTAGCGCTGGATGAGCTGGTGCTGCAGCCGCCGCACGTAGGAGTTCTGCGGGGAGAGCTCCACCGGCTGCGCCGACTCGAAGACCTCGGCGATGGCCTCCTCCACCTCGCGCAGGGCGGCGGTCTCCTCGCCCATGTACTCCTCGACGTCAAACACCTCCCGCAGGAAGGCCTGGATCTGGGAGACGGTGTTGCTCTTGATCACGTGCAGGGGGATGCCCCGGGCCTGGGCGTCGGCCAGCTTCTTGGGGCGGCGCTTCTCCTGGGACCGGATGGACAGCACCATATCGGCGTCGGCCAGAGTGTCGGTGATGTAGGCGGGCACCCGCAACTCGCGGATGGCCCGCTCCAGGCGGTTGCGGCTCACGGCAAAGGGGTAGATGCGCAGCACCCGCCCCCCCGGGCGTGTCCCGTCCGTTGCAGGCGCCAGGGGGCCCGCCGGCGCCCACGTCTCCGCCCGAAGCGTCGGCCGGGTGATCTCCACCTCTCCCCCCTCGGTGCGCACGCGCAGCTCGGGGCGGGGAGGGGCGCCGCGCAGGAAGCGGTCCACCACCGCAGCCACGTCGTGGTGCACGGCCAGACGGTCCTTCTCCTGGATCTCGATGATTACGTCAAAGGTGGGCGGAGCCTTGCGCTCCAGCACCGTCTTCTGCGTCCCCCGCCGCCGCGCTTCCTCGTCCGAGAGGGTGACCGCCTGGATGCCCCCGATCAGGTCGGCCAGGGTAGGGTTCTGCAGCAGGTTGTCCAGGGTGTTGCCGTGGGCGGTGGCGATGAGCTGGACACCGCGCTCGGCAATGGTCCGCGCCGCCAGCGCCTCCGCCTCGGTGCCGATCTCATCGATGACGATCACTTCCGGCATGTGGTTCTCCACGGCCTCGATCATCACCGCGTGCTGCAGGGAGGGCTCCGGCACCTGCATGCGCCGCGCCCCGCCGATCCCCGGGTGGGGGATGTCCCCGTCCCCGGCGATCTCGTTGCTGGTGTCCACGATGACCACGCGCTTCTTGAACTCGTCGGCCAGGACGCGTGCCGCCTCCCGCAGCAGGGTGGTCTTGCCCACCCCGGGCCGCCCCAGCAGGAGGATGGACTTGCCCTGCTCGATCACGTCGCGGACGATGTCCACGGTGCCGAAAACGGCCCGCCCCACCCGGCAGGTCAGGCCGATGATCTCCCCCTGGCGGTTGCGGATGGCGGAGATGCGGTGCAGGGTACGCTCGATCCCGGCCCGGTTGTCCTTACCGAAGGCGCCCACCCGGCTGGTCACGTGCCTGATCTCCTCACGGGTGGTGGGGGTGCCGCTCAAGTAGACCACCGCCCCGGGGAAGCGCGCCTCGGGCAACCGCCCCAGGTCCAGCACTACCTCCAGGAGCTGGTCCAGGTCCGCCTGCTGCTCCAGGGCCGCGCGGATGGCCGGCGGCAGGACCTCCAGCAGGGCCTCCAGGTCGTCGGTAATCTGAATCTGGCCTCGCCCCAAGGGCACCTCCGCCTCCCGTCAGGCGAAACGCCAAGGGAGGGGCCGCCGGGGCTCCCTCCCCTGAAGCGCTGCTCTCGCCGATTGTCTGCCCGCCGTGCTTCCTCTCGTCGCTGCGTTCAACAGGACCTCACGTGGAGGACCTCCACGGTCCGATTATAGGCCCTTCAGGCCGGACGGCAAAGCCGTCGGCTCAGGCCACCTCCAGGATGAGGCACTTCAGGTAGCGGGTCTCCGGCATCCCCGGGTGGACGGGATGGTCGCGGGCCTGCCCGCGCGCCTCCAGCAGGCGGAGCCGCCGGCGAGCGTCAAAGGCCGCCTCTGCCACCAGCGCGCACAGCAGTTCCTCGCTCACGTGGGCGGAGCAGGAGCAGGAGACCAGGACGCCGCCGGGGCGGAGGATCTTGAGGGCCCGCAGGTTGATCTCCTTGTAGGCGGCCGCGGCCCGGGGGAGGGCACGCTTGCTGGGGGCGAAGGCAGGGGGGTCGAGGATCACCATGTCGAAGCGCGGCCCCTGCTTGGCCAGGGCGCGCAGCACGTCGAAGGCGTTTCCCGTCTGAAAGGCGCAGCGATCACCCAGGCCGTTCCACCGGGCGTGCTCGGCGGCTGCGGCCACGGCCTCCGCCGAGCTGTCCACCCCCAGCACCGTGGCCCCGGCACGGGCGGCGTGCAGGGCGAACCCGCCCGTGTAACAGAAGGCATCCAGGACCTCGCCGCGGGCGTAGGTCTCTATGGCCTGCCGGTTCTCCCGCTGATCCAGGTAGAAGCCGGTCTTCTGCCCCCCCGCCACGTCCACGCGAAAGCGCAGGCCCGCCTCCTCGATGTCCACCAGCAGCAGTCCTTCGCCGGCCAGGAATCCCGCCTCCCGCGGCAGGCCTTCCAGGCGGCGCACCGGCGCGTCGTTTCGCCCGTAGATCGCCGCCGGCTGCACCAGCTCCTGGAGCAGGCGGACGAGTCGTGCCTGCTGACGGGCCATGCCCACAGTCAGCACCTGCATGACCAGAACGTCGCCGTAGCGGTCGACGATCAGCCCCGGCAGGCCGTCTCCTTCGCTGGAGACCAGACGGAAAGCTGTGGTCCCGGCCACCACGCGGCGCCGCAGCGCCAGGGCCTCCTTCAGGCGGCGGCGGAAGAAGGCGTCGTCGATCGCCTCCCGCTGCCGGGTGAGCAGGCGAACGGCGATGGTGGAGCGGGGGTTGAAGTAGCCGCGCCCGAGGAAGGTGCGGTCGGCGGCGCGCACGTCGACGACCTCCCCGGGCTGCACCGCCCCCTCCAGGGAGCGGATCTCGCCGCTGTAGATCCAGAGGTGCCCCCCGGCCAGGCGCGCTTCCCGACCGGGGTGGAGGGTGACGGTGGCCACGCCGCGGCTAGAAGAGGCGCATCTGGGAACCCGCCGGCTCCCGGGAGGGGAGGGGTTCCTCCGCGGCCGGGGAGGGCGCTTCCTCGAAGATCTGGATCTCGCCAAAGACGCCGTCGTAGCCGGGGACGATGCGCACCTGCCCCTCCCGCACACGGCGCAGCCCTTCCACGACCCGGGGTGAGGCGACGCGGGCCAGCTCCTCGGGGGGCACGTCCAGCAGGACGCGAAACTCCCCGCCGAACTCCCGGCACAGATGCAGGTACTCCTCGCGCACGGCGGCGGTGCCCACCTGCGTGCCGCGAGCTGCCGCAATGATCTCCTCAAGGGGAATCAGGCTGCGGTAGGGGACCGCCCCCTCGGGGACGTAGCCCTCCTCGCGGTCCGCCAGCAGTTCTACCCGGTGCATCACGCCCACGGTAAGGGGACGGCGGCAGACCGGGCAGATCCCCTGCAGCGCCTTGGTCTCCCGGGGAGCGAGGCGCTGGTTGCAGCTGCGGTGGCCGTCGAAGTGGTACTTGCCCTCCTGGGGGAAGAACTCGATGGTGTAGAGGAAACGGCTCACGTCCCGCTCCCGCAGAATGCGCACCAGCTCGTGGTAGTCCAGGACGTCCATCTCAAAGACGTTGGCCTCCCGCCCCAGCTTCGCCGGCGAATGGGCGTCGGAGTTGCTCACCAGCAGTACCCGGTCCAGCTCGGAGAGGCGCCAGTTCATGGGCGGGTCACTGGACAGCCCGGTCTCCACGGCGACGATATGCCTGCTCTGGTCGCGGAAGCACTCCTCCAGGGCGTCGAACCCCGAGTTGGAACCGTAGAGGGAGAACCAGGGGGTCCACGCGTGCGCCGGGATGACCAGGCAGTCGGGGGAAAGCTCGGTCACGTACTCCACCAGCTTGTCGCAGGGGAGGGAGAGAGTGGGTCGGCCGTCGGCCATCAGGTTGCCGAAGCGCCCCAGCACGGCGTTCAGTCGCTCCACCACCTCAAAGGAAGGCGCCAGGATCAGGTTGTGGATCTTGCGCAGGCGCCCGCCCTGCGGGTAGATGTTCGAGACTTCCACGGTGAGGAGGAAGTGCACGCCATCGTAGGTGTAGAGGCCGCGGCCCGTGGGCTTCAGCTTGGCCCGCATCTCCCGAAACCACACCGGGTGGGTGAAGTCCCCGGTTCCCACCAGGGTGATGCCCTTGAGCCTGCACCAGCGGGCCAGGTTCTCCACGTCCATGTCCCGGCTGGTGGCGCGGCTGTACTTGGAGTGGAGGTGGAGGTCGGCGATGACCCGCATGGGGAGGTCTTAGACGGCTGCCGGGTCTGCTCCTACCCCGGCACCCGTCCCTCGCCGCCCGCTGCCAGGAGGCCGCGGACCAGGGCGCGCAGGACCAGCGGGGCCAGCGGCAGCTCCCGCCACGACTGCAGGACCCGCCGGCTGAGCGGGCCGAGGAGGCGCGACTGGTACTGGGTGTCCCCGTGCTCTTCGACCACGTGCCGTAGCCAGGGGTCGCGCGCCAGGGCGCGCACCAGGCGGGAGAGGTCTTCATCCGGCAAGGCGTTGAGCAGGCGGCGCACCACGGCGGTAAAGGCCAGCTCCCGCCCGAAACGCCGCCTCCACGCCCGCTCGTACCTGCGCTGGGCGGCGCCGTCGCCTCCCAGCAGCTCACGCGCCGCCTCCCCGGCCAGCCGTCCCGCCACCAGGGCGAAGTAGATGCCCCCGCCGGAGGTGGCCTTGACGTGCCCGGCCGCGTCGCCGGCCAGAAGCAGTCCCGGAGCGTAGGAGGGTGTGGGTCGGCCCAGCAGCGGGATACGGCCCGCCAGCCTGCGGACGGTGCGCGCTCCGCGCACGCGGCGGGAGACGACGGGGTGGTCGGCCAGCAGCCGCTCCAGGTAGTAGACGGGTGGCCGGGCCGTCATTCGGGGGTCTACGCACAGGCCCACGCGACCGCTCCCTTCCCCCGTGGGCATGATCCAGGCGAAGAACCCCGGTGCCCACTCCCGGCCGAAGTAGAGCTCGGGGGCATCAGCGGCTTCCAGATGCAGACCTTCCATTTCGTACTGCAGCCCGTGGACGACCAGGCGGTGCCGCGACAGCCCCAGCGTCTGGGGCAGTAGCGCGCGCGCTCCCTCCGCGTCCACCACCAGGGGGGCGCGGAAGGCCAGTGGGCGCCCACGCCGCTCAACTTCTACCCTCACCAGGCTGTTCTCGCGGGTGCCGCGCCGCGCCCTCGCCTCCAGGATGACCTCCGCCCCGGCGGCCTGGGCCTGGGCCACCAGCCAGCGGTCAAAGCGGTCGCGGTCCACCACGTGGGAGTCGACCACCGCCCGCCGGACTGTGGCAGCCGTCCCGTCGGGGGCATAGAGCGTGGCCGCACGCAGCGAGGTGCGCACCAGTGACAGAGGCAGGTCGAATTCCCGGAAGGCGTGCACCGAAAGCTTGCCGCTGCAGTGGGGGGGCGCGCCGACGGCGCTGTGCTCCTCCAGGAGCAGGGTGCGGAGCCCTGCGCGGGCCGTCGTCCAGGCGGCCATCCCTCCCGCCGGCCCGCCGCCAACGACGATCACGTCCCAACGGTGGGAAGGCGCGCTCATTCGAAGCTGAACCGCCAGATCCCGAAACTGAAGAACGCACCGGCAAAGCCGGCCAGGGCACCCACCTTGGGCAGGACCTCCCTGAATCCGTATCCCCGTACCAGCACATCCTGGTAGGCTCCCAGAGCCCAGGCGTGGAGGGCGACCAGCCCCGCGGTGCGGATTGCCGTGGCCGCTGCGGCCAGGCTCACCGCAACCAGCCCGACCGGTGAAGAGCCCAGGCTCATGCCGAACAGCAGCCTGGCCGCTCCCAGCATGATGGCAATCTGGAGCAGGTTGATGAGGTAGTACGCCACCAGTTTGCCGGCCAGCAGAGTCGCCCGCGCTATCGGGGCGGCGAGCAGGCGCCGGAAGGTGCCCTCTCGCTTCTCCCGGAGAAACGAGGAGCCAAGCAGGCTGACGACGCAGAAGATCCCGAAGATGGTATAGCCGGGCACGTTCTGCTGGAAGGTATCCGGGAACTTCACCACCCGCATTCCCACCGGCGCTCTTCGCTCCACCGTAAAGAGCAGGTCGATCCTCTTTGGCATCACAGCGGCGTAGGTGCTCCGCTCCAGCAGCCCCTGCAGGGTTCCCAGGACGGGATCCACGAACCGGCTGGAAGTGGAAGGGTCCCCTCCCAGATCGTCTCCACCTGGAAGGCCCTCATCTGGTCCGGCTGGCGGAGGATGCTGGCCGCCAGGCTCCCGCGGTCCTGGTTCACGGCCAGGAGCCGAATGGGGCGGTCTCCATCGGAGCGGAAGAGGCCGGCCAGGGCGAAGCTCATCACCACGATGAACATGAGGGGAAAAAGATCAGGGCCACAGCCCCCGGGTCCTTGAAGAATATCTTGAGGTCCTTCCAGGTAAGCGCCAGGATCTGTTGCGGCACGTCGCCCTACCTCACTAATCCCGCAAACGCCTTCCCGTCAGGTGCAGGAAGACGCTCTCCAGGTTGGACTCAAGCGCCTCCAGGGAGAGGATGAGGTACCGTTCGAGCTGCACCCGCATGCCACACCCTCCATGGCGCGGGCCGGCCGCAACCGTCAACCACTCCGGCCCCGCGGCCCTCATTATCGGGCGCCTGGAATATGTCAGCAAGGTGGGAAGCCTCGGACCCGCCCGCTGGAAATGACCCTGATGTCCTGGTACCGTGAACACGAAGATGTTCTACGGACGTCATGTGGTGCTGATCCTCCCGGCGCTGCTGGCCGCTCTGGAACTTGCCGCCGGCGGCGCTGAGCCTCTGTTCAAGAAGGGCACGCTGACGCTGCTAGTCCCGGGGAAGCGGGTGGTCCTGCAGGTGGAGGTGGCCGACACCCCCGCCGCCCGGGCGCAGGGGCTGATGTTCCGCCGCAGCCTGCCGGAGAGCGCGGGGATGCTCTTCGTCTTCGAGACGGAGGGCCGCTGGGGCTTCTGGATGAAGAACACCTTGATCCCTCTCTCGGTCGCCTTCATCGACCGCCACTGGAAGATCGTGGACATACAGGACATGGCCGTCGCTCCTGATCCCCGGGCGGGACCGTTTACCATCTACGAGGCGCGGGCGCCCGCGCGCTACGCCCTGGAGGTGCGACAGGGACTCTTCCTCAAGCATGGCGTCACCGTGGGCACCCGGGTGATCTTCCGCCGCCATGAGTGAGACCACGCTGCCGCGCAGCGAGCCGGCCCCCGAGCGGCGCGAGGAGACCCTTCTGGCGCGGCTGCGGCGGAAGGAGGCCGAGCTGGCCGCTCTGCGGGAGATCAGCCGCGCCATCGGTGCGGCCCTGGACCTGGACACCACCCTGGCGCTGGTCACCCGTAAGACGGCGGAGGTCACGGGGATGGACTCCTGCTCTGTATACCTCCTGGACCCGGCGGGGGAATTCCTGGTGCTGCGGGCCACCACCGGGCTGGCCCAGGAGGCCATCGGCCGGGCGCGGCTGCGCTGGGGGGAGGGGATGACCGGATGGGCGGCCAGCCACGCTGCTCCCGCGGTCAGCAGCGACGCCGCCCAGGATCCCCGCTTCGTCTACCTGCCCGAGACGCGCGAGCTAGCCTTCCGCTCCCTGGCCGCCGTGCCGCTGCAGAGCGGGGGGCGGGTGCTGGGCGCGATGAACGTGCAGACACGGGCCGTCCACGAGTACAGCCCCGAGGAGATCGACCTGCTCTCCACCATCGCCGATCTGGTGGCGGGGGCCATCGAGAAAGCGGCGCTGTACGACAGTATGCGCCGCCAGATCGGAGAGCTCTCCACCCTGGCCGAGGCCAGTAAGACCCTCACCGCGCCCCTGTACCTGGAGGAGATGCTGCGCCTGATCGCCGAGATGGCCACGCGGCTGATGCGCGCCGCCGCATGCGTCATTTACCTGCTGGACCAGGAGAGCGACCGGCTGGTGCCCGCTGCCGCCCACGGAGGCGACGGCGGGACGGAGAGGGACGGGGAGGCCCTGCTGGCCGGGCTGGCCGAGGAGGCGGTGCGCACCGGCCGGCCGCTGGCTCTGGCCGACGTCCGGGAGCGGGCACCACAGGCCCTCCCCCGCGCCGCCCTGGCCGTTCCCCTCACGGTACGGGGCAAGACCATCGGCGCCTTCCTGGCCGCGCGGAGCCGGGTGCACCAGTGGACCGCAGAGGAGGTGGAGCGCCTGTCCACGCTGGCCCACCAGACCGCCCTGGCCATCGAGAACAGCACTCTGGTGGTGCGTTCCGCCCTGGTGCGGGAGATGCACCACCGGGTGAAGAACAACCTGCAGACCATCGCCATGCTGCTGCGGCTGCAGCTCCGGGGAGACCGGCCGGTGAGCGGCCGGGAGGTGCTCACCGAGACTGTCAACCGCATCCTCAGCATCGCCGCCGTCCACGAAATCCTCTCCGTGGAGGGCTTCCGCATGGTCAACGTCCGCCACCTGGTGGAGCGGGTGGCCCGCTCTGCCGTGGAGAACATGCTTCCCGCTTCCTCCGACATCACCGTGGACGTGGCCGGAGATGACCTCTACCTCCCCTCGCAGCAGGCCACCTCACTGGCCCTGGCAGTGAACGAACTGGTGCAGAACGCCGTGGAGCACGCCTTCCCTGGCCGGGCCCGGGGAAAGATCAGCATCCGCCTGGGGCGCCACGAGGAGCAGTGCTTCCTGGAGGTGCAGGACGACGGGGTGGGGCTGCAGCCGCGGGAGGCGGAGGAAGAGACCCTGGGGCTGCAGATCGTCCGCGCCCTGGCCACCGAAGACCTGCGGGGCACCTTCACCCTGGAGAGCGGGCAGGGGACACGCGTCCTCATCGCCTTCCCTCGACCGCAGACGCCGTGAGCCTGCGCATCGTCATCGCCGACGACGAGGCCGTGATCCGCATGGGGTTACGGGCCATGCTGCAGGAGCGGGGCTACCGCGTGGTGGGGGAGGCGGGGGACGGGCGGCGGTTGCTGGAGCTGGTGGAACGGCTCCGCCCTGATCTGGTCTTCCTGGACATCAAGATGCCGGGACTGGACGGGCTCGCCGCGGCGGAGCGGCTGGCCCAGACGTACCGCCTCCCGGTGATCGTCCTCACCGCCTACGGCGACCGCGACCTGGTGGAAAGGGCGCGGCAGGCCGGGGTCATGGGCTACCTGATGAAGCCGTTGCGAGAGACGGACCTGCAGCCGGCTATCGAGGTGGCCCTGGCCCGCTTCCGGGACCTGCAGGCGCTGGCGGAGGAGGTCAGCGGCCTGCAGGAGACGCTGGAGGTGAGGAAGCTGGTGGAGCGGGCGAAGGGTGCGCTGATGCAGCGTCTGGGGCTCGCTGAGGAGGAGGCCTACCGGCGGATACAGCGTGCCAGCCGCGACACCAGGCGCCCCATGAAGGAGATCGCCCGGCGCATCGTGGAAGGCGAAGATCTCCCTTGACGGCCGGGGGGATCCTGGTAGTATGCAAGATGAAATAACGTTATAAACGGACCGTGGAGGCCGCGACGCCTCTTCCCCGGAAGAGGCGTCGTATCTGTTTTTGGCCAGGCAGAGCCGCTAAGGACCCTAGCAGACCAGGAGGGAAGCGCCGATGTCGATAACCGAGCCCCGTACCGCCGCAGCCCGGGTGACCACGCCCCAGGAGGTGATGGAGCTGTGCCGGCAGCAGGGCGTCCAGATGGTCGACCTGCGCTTCTGCGACCTGCTGGGTGCCTGGCAGCACTTCTCCATCCCGGCGGAGGAGTTGAGCGCCCGGCTCTTCAGCGAGGGGATCGGCTTCGACGGATCGAGCATCCGCGGCTTCCAGCAGATCCACGAGAGCGACATGCTCCTGCTCCCAGACGCCGCCTCGGCGCGCCTCGACCCCATGAGCCGCGTCCCCACACTGCTGTTGGTCTGCGATGTCCTGGACCCGGTCACCCGGGAGCCCTACTCCCGCGATCCCCGCGGAGTGGCTCAGCGGGCGGAGCGCTACCTGGCCGCCTCCGGCATCGCCACCGCCAGCTACTGGGGCCCGGAGGTGGAGTTCTTCGTCTTCGACAGCGTGCGCTACGACCAGAACGCCCACTCGGGCTACTACTTCGTCGATTCCACCGAGGGGGCCTGGAACACCGGCCGGGACGAGCAGCCCAACCTGGGCCACAAGCTGCGCTTCAAGGAGGGCTATTTCCCGGTCCCGCCTGCGGACTCCCTGCAGGAGTTCCGTTCGGAGGCCGTGCTCAAGATGCGCCAGGCGGGCCTGCCGGTGGAGGCGCACCACCACGAGGTGGCCACGGCGGGACAGTGCGAGATCGACCTGCACTTCGCCACCCTCACGGAGATGGCGGACCGGGTGCTGCTGTACAAGTACATCCTGAAAATGCACGCCCGGATGCAGGGCAAGACGGTGACCTTCATGCCCAAGCCCGTCTTTGGGGACAATGGGTCGGGGATGCACACTCACCAGAGCCTCTGGCTGGGGGAGCGGAACCTGTTCTTCGACGCCCAGGGCTACGCCCAGCTCAGCGAGATGGCGCGCTACTACATCGGCGGGCTGCTGGCTCACTCTCCGGCGCTCTTGGCCTTCTGCGCCCCCACCACCAACTCGTACCGGCGCCTGGTGCCGGGCTTTGAGGCGCCGGTGATCCTGGCCTACTCTCAGCGCAACCGCAGCGCCTGCGTGCGCATCCCCGTCTACTCCACCGATCCGCGGACGAAGCGGATCGAGTACCGGCCGCCGGACGCCTCCAGCAATCCCTACCTGGCCTTCGCCGCCATGCTCATGGCCGGTCTGGACGGGATCCAGCGTCAGCTGGATCCCGGACCGCCGCTGGACGTGGATCTCTATGACCTGATGGCGCACAACGGGAAAGATGTGCGCCAGGTGCCCGGGACACTGGCGGAGGTGCTTGACGCGCTGGAGGCCGACTACGAGTTCCTGCTGCGCGGCGGCGTCTTCACCGAGGACCTGATCCGCACCTGGATCCAGATAAAGCGGGTCCGGGAGGTGGACTCCGTGCGCCTGCGCCCCCACCCCTGGGAATTCGTCCTGTACTACGACGTCTGATCGGCTCCGTCCGATCGGCAACCGCCTGATCAATATCATCGTCCCGCCAGCCGCTTGACCGGCTCCGGTCTGGCGGCTATCCTGGCTTATTGAAATTCATTTTCAACTAAGCGGGGCGGCGCGCCATGGATGTGGAGCAGGCGGCGGGACACCTGCGGGCACACGGTCGGAGAATGACCGCCCAGCGCCGAGCCGTCCTGCAGGCGCTCGGTGAGCTGGGCTGCGCACGCCAGGTGAGTGAGATCCACGCCCGCGCCCGCCGCCTCGCCCCCCGCCTCGGCCTGGTCACCGTTTACCGCACGCTGGACGCACTGGCTGCGGAGGGGGTGGTCCGACCGGTCTTCCTGGGCGACGGCCGGACCCGCTACGAATCCGCACAGGCCGAGCGGCACCACCACCACCTCGTCTGCCTGGGTTGCGGACGGGTCGACCCATTCGAGGACTGCTCCCTGCAGCGGCTGGACGGGGCCGTGATGGGAAACGGGTTTGCGGTGGCCACCCACCGGCTGGAGCTGTTCGGCCACTGCCTGGACTGCCGGGGACGGGCGTGACCGCGTCTGCCCCGTGGCACCGGATCCTGGTCATGTTGGCCGTGCTGGTGGCGACGGGGTGCAGGCGGGCCCCTGCGGCCGCGGGGGTGGCCATCGTCGCCTCCATCGACCCCCTGGCGGAGTTCGCTGGCCGGCTCGCCGGAGAACGGACGGTCGTCCAGGTACTGGTGCCGAAGGGAGTCGAGGTGCACGACTACGAGCCGACGCCAGGGGACCTGCGGCGGCTGGTGGCCGCGCGGCTGTTCGTCTACAACGGCGCGGGGCTGGAGCCCTGGGCACCATCCCTGCGGGCACAGCTCCCACCGTCGGTGCACGTCGTCGAGGCCGCGGAGGGGCTGCCCCTGGCGGGGACGGAGGGTAGCGTGGACCCGCACGTCTGGCTCGATCCACTGCTGGCCAGCCAGCAGGCGGAGCGAATCCTGGCGGCGCTGGTGCGCGTGGATCCCGCGGGCTGCTCCCGCTACCAGGCCAACGCCGCCAGCCTGCGCGCCGACTTCCTCGCGCTGCACGCCGCCTACCGGCAGGGGCTGGCTCGATGCCGGCGCAGGGAGTTCATCACTGCCCACGCCGCGTTCGGGTACCTGGCGCGGCGCTACGGCCTGCGCATGGTGCCCATCAGCGGGCTGGCCCCGGAGGCGGAGCCGTCGCCCTCGCGCCTGAAGGCCGTCATTCAAGAGGCACGGCGTACTGGCATCCGCGTGATCTACGTGGAGCCCCGGGGAGAGCGACGGCCAGCGGAGACCGTCGCCCGGGAGATCGGAGGGCGGACGGCGATCCTGGACCCTCTGGAGAGCCTGCCGCCGCAGGCACGGCGCAGAGGGAAGGCCTACTTCACGGTGATGTATGCAAACCTCGCCCAACTCATCCAGGGACTGGACTGCCGCTAGCACCCCGGTGGTGGAGCTGGAGCACGTCTGCTTCAGCTATGACGGCGAGAGGGTGCTGAACGAGGTCAGCCTGGTCATCGCCCGCGGAGACTTCCTGGGAATCATCGGGCCCAACGGCGCAGGGAAGACCACGCTGCTGCGTATCCTCCTGGGCCTGCTGCGCCCTGCCTGCGGCCACGTGCGCCTCTTCGGCACCGAGGTCGGCCAGTTCCGCCAGTGGCAGCGCATAGGCTACGTCCCCCAGAAAGGTGTGGCTTTCGAGAGCCGCTTCCCCGCCAGCGTCTTCGAGGTGGTGAGCAGTGGCCGGGTGCGCCGCAGCGGGCTGGGCCGTCCACTGGGTGCCGCGGACTACCAGGCGGCGCGCCGCGCCCTGGAGACGGTAGGCATGGCCGCTTTCCGCGACCGGCTGATCGGCCGCCTCTCCAGCGGGCAGCAGCAGCGCGTGCTCGTCGCCCGGGCGCTGGTCAGCGACCCTGAGCTCCTCGTGCTGGACGAGCCCACGGTGGGGGTGGACGCAGAGGCGCAGGAGCAGTTCTACAGCCTGCTGCGCCACCTCAACCGGGAACGGGGGACCACCCTGGTGCTGGTCTCCCACGACATCGGCGTGGTCGCCCAGGAGGTGACGCGGCTGGCCTGCCTCAACCGCACCCTGGTCTTCCACGGCAGCCCGGAGGAGGCGGCGCGCTGCGGAGCTCTGGCTGAGATGTACCGCCTGCAGAGCTGGGTGGTAGCGCACCGGCACTAGTGCCGCCCCGGTGGGAGATGCCGGAGATTCTCCAATACGGGTTCATGCAGCGGGCGCTGCTGGGGGGAGTGCTCATCGGAAGCATCGCTCCCGTGGTGGGCGTCTTCCTGGTGCTGCGTCGCCTCAGCTTGATCGCCGACACCCTGGCCCACGTGTCGTTGGCCGGCGTGGCCGTCAGCCTCCTCCTGGGCGCCTACCCGCTGGCCGGCGCCCTGGCCGCGGCGCTGCTGGGTGCGGTGGGCATCGAGCGGCTGCGCGGAAGCGGCCTCGGGGGGGAGACCGCGCTGGCCATCTTCCTCTACGGTGGTCTGGCCGTGGCCGTGGTGGTCATCGGCCTGGCCGACGGATTCACCGTGGGGCTCTTCCCGTACCTGTTCGGGGCCATCACCGCAGTCCAGCCGCGGGACCTGTGGGTGAGCTTCCTGCTGGGCCTGGGGGTGCTGGGCGCGGTCGCCGTGTTCTACAAGGAGCTATTCGCCATCACCTTCGATGCGGAAGGGGCGCGGGTGCGGGGCCTGCCGGTGGAGGGGTTGAACCTGCTGTTCGCTTCCCTGGTGGCGGTCACGGTGGTGGTGGCCATGCGCGTCGTGGGCATCCTCCTGACCGGCGCCCTGATGGTCATCCCCGCGGTCACCGCGCTGCGTCTGGCCCGCAGCTTCCGCAGCGCCCTGGGAGTGGCCGTGGCCTGCTCGCTGACCACGGTCCTGGGAGGACTCGTCACCTCCTTCTACCTGGACGTCCCGGCCAGCGGAGCCATCGTCCTGGGCGGGATCCTCCTGTTCCTCCTGGTCTTCCTCCTCACCCCGGGTCGGTAGCCGGCAGGAGGACGTGCGTTGCCGCACGCGGGCGGAGGGCGCTGCAGCCGAGGCTTCAGCGCAGCTGCTGCCAGGAGAGGACGGTCACGCCGATGCCGGCCCCGGAGCTCAGGCGGGATGCGGCCAGGGGGTCGTAGCGGATGACCGTGGTGCCGTTGTTGTTCAGGAAGGAGGGACGGGTGTGGTTGGCGGTGTTGTGGTACATGACGCCGATCAGGTCCACCATAGCCTGCGGCCCCACCTCCATGCCATCGGAGGTATACACGAGCCCGTCAGCGGTGAACTTTGACTGCGACCCGCCCAGCATGACAAATCGACCGGTGGAGCTGCCACGCCGGAACAGGGCCAGGGCGACCTTCTCGCGGGCCGCTGCGGCCCGCGCCTCGTCCGCCGGTGCGGTGCCGAAGTTGGTGCCGAAGATGTCGTGTGGGATGGCCAGGCTGGCGTTCTGGTCTAAGACCAGGTTTCCTTCAATGGCCAGGGTGCCGTCGAGAATGGTCAGCTGGCTGCCCAGGGAGAGATTGCGCGTCCGTCCCTCGCAGGTGGCCCGCACGCTGCCGCCGACCTGCACGTCGCCGCTGACGTAGACGGTGCCCCGGATCTGCCCGCCGGTGCTGCTCAGGTAGGCCTGCAGGCAGTGGAACTCCTCCGCCGTGTAGACGGCGTCATCGGGGGTGGTGATCCCGGCCGCCCGGTTCACCGCGGCGTTGGCGGTGTTTCTTCGCGCTTCCTGCAGCAGCGGCTCACTGTCCAGGCCGGCCGCCGGGAGGATGCGCCGCCGGATGCGGTTCACGTAGACGTGGCGCACGTTCTCCTCTACCCGCAGCTGGGTGACGGTGGCGATGTCGGTGGAGCCGCTGCGCACCGTCAGGCAGGCGTAGTAGGTGAGCGGGGTGCAGGAGTGAGGCCAGGGGTCCCTCTCCGGCTGCGCCTTGACGATGTCCCCGAAGACGCCGAGGATCCAGGGTGCCGGGTCGACGCTGGGATCGGGAGAGTAGACCGGCCGGCTTTCGAAACCAAACAGCTCCCAGTCGTTGAAGGTCCCATCGCGCAGGGTGAGGGTCTCCACCGAGGTCTCGCTCAGGGCGTTGAGGCGGGAGCCGCTGTCCTGGAAGTTGATGTCCTGGAATGAGCCCATGTTGGCACCGCGGGGCACACCCGGCCCTGAGGGCCGCCAGGGCGCCAGGTAGGTGCGCGAGTTTGCCCCCTGGGCCTCCACCGTGGAGACGCCGAACAAACCGAAAGTCACCGGCGGACCGACCAGGGCCGTCGCCCGCACCTCGGCAGTGGCCGTTCGCCCCGCGGTGGTGGCTCGCCCCCGGGAGGTGATCTGCACCACGTCCTCCGCGTGGTCTTCCACCCAGATCCAGAACTGGCCGCCGGCGAAGTCCTCAGGAGGGATCGCGGCGGGGTAGCCCGGGGTGCGGTAGTTGGGGTCGCCCTTCAGCCGGACGATGGCCTCCTGCAGGCCGGCCTGCGCCACGTAGAAGCTGCGGGAGACGACCCCCTGGATGGTGGCGTGGGTAATGTCGGTGTTCATCACCCCTACCAGGCCCAGCCCGATGGCGCTGACCACCAGGACCACCACCAGCACAGGGATGACGGCCATTCCTTCCTCCAGGTGACCGGTGCGCGGCATGGCCGCCTCCCTAGTCGTTGCGCGGTACGAACTCGGTGCGGATGTAGCGGTCGGCATCGCCCCGCGGCGTCCGCTCGTGCAGGGTCACGGTCACACCGATCTCGTTGCCGGTAGCCGGGTCCCTGGTGATGGCAAACGCCAGCACCTGCACGTTGCGCGCCAGGACCTCAAAGGGGCCGGCGGTCACGGGGCTGGCAGCGGTGAATGTGGTGGTGGGATCGCAGTAGCGGCGCACCTCCCCGCTGGCCTGATCCAGGACGAGGTA
Source organism: Armatimonadota bacterium (assembly GCA_031459715.1). Classification (NCBI taxonomy): domain Bacteria; kingdom Bacillati; phylum Candidatus Sysuimicrobiota; class Candidatus Sysuimicrobiia; order Candidatus Sysuimicrobiales; family Candidatus Humicultoraceae; genus Candidatus Humicultor; species Candidatus Humicultor tengchongensis. The sequence continues at coordinate 72,757 of JAVKIA010000009.1, forward strand.
GATCACTGCCTGCCACCGCGGCTCCCCCGTGGATGGATCCACGCTGAAATCCCCGCTGCAGCTGGCCCGCGCGGTGACCAGGCCGATGGCCGCGCCTCCCGGGTAGACCTCCAGCCGGCCGGTGCTCATGGCCGACTCACGCAGGTCGCGGGCCATGCGGTCTACGGCCAGGCGGACATCCTGCTGTACCGCCAGCCGTTCGTTGACGGAAGCGGCAAACCTGAGAACGGGGATGAACACCTGGTAGACTCCCGCCAGGACCAGGGCGAAGACCGCCATGCCCACCACCAGGTCGGCCAGGGCGTAGCCGCGGCTGCCTCTACCTGGCCACACGGGTCTGCAGCGTGCGCGCATACTGACCTCCGCCCGGAGCGCGCCCACCCTGCACCGTCCACCGCACGGTGACGGTCACGTCCACGTAGCCCGCTCCAGGCGGCTCCAGACAGCCGACGGTGATCGTGTAGGGGCGCCCCTGGCCATCGGGCACCTGAGCCGTGGTCGTGGTACCGCAGCCTTCTGCCAGCATCGTGGGCACGTCCAGCGCGGCCAGCCCCTCCATGCGCTGCCGCGCCAGGTTGACCGCCACCGCCGCGCTCTCCCCGATGGTGCCGGCGGTGACCGAGGTGATGAGGAGGCCGAAGAGGGAGACCAGGGCGATGGCGTAGAGCGCCACCGCCAGCATCACCTCCATCAGTCCGAAGCCGCCCTCGCGGTGGGTCTGCCGCATCATTTAGAATGTGCCCTCAGGCGGGATGGGCTAGACCGGATGGCTTGCTCCAAGTCCGCCGGCATCGCTGGCCTGACATCGGGCTCCAGCGGCAGCCGTTCCTTGACACTGCCGAAGGCCCGGTGCTATGAGGAATCGGTAGGCACCGAGGCCACAGGCCGGAGGGCCGTGCATGCGCATCGCCATGGCCCAAGTCAACGCCGTCGTGGGAGACCTGGAAGGGAACACCCGGCGGATCTGCCAGGCCATCGAGGCCGCGGCCGCGCACGACGTCGACCTGGTGGCCTTCCCCGAGCTGGCCCTCACCGGCTACCCGCCCGAAGACCTCCTCCTCAAGCCCGACTTCGTCGCCGCCAGCCGGGAGGCGCTGCAGGAGGTGGCGCGGCGCACCCCGGCCATGGGGGTGGTGGTGGGCTTCGTGGACGGGGACGACCACCTCTACAACGCGGCGGCGCTGCTGTACGACGGGCGCGTGGCCGGCGTCTACTACAAGCACCGCCTGCCCAACTACGGCGTCTTCGACGAGAAGCGATACTTCCGGCCCGGTACCGCCTGCCCGCTGTTTGCCTTTGCCCCCGCCCCCATTGCCATCACCATCTGCGAGGACATCTGGGCTCCGGGCGGCCCGCCCCAGGCCGCGGCCAGCGCCGGAGCGCTTCTGCTGGTGAACATCAACGCCTCCCCTTACCACGCCGGCAAGTGGCGACAGCGGGAGGAGATGCTGCGCACGCGGGCGCGCGACTACGCCACCACCATCGCCTATGTCAACCTGGTGGGGGGGCAGGACGAGCTGGTATTCGACGGGATGAGCCTGCTGGTCGACCACCGGGGGAACGTGGTGGCCCGTGGGCCGCAGTTCCAGGAGGGCCTGGTCTTCGGTGACGTGGACCTGGAGGCAGTAGCGGAGGCCAGGCGCGCCGCGGGGCCTCCGCCACCGATGGAGGAGGAGATCGCCACCCCCGCCGTGGCCGTGGGGCCGCACCGCCCCTCCCGCCGCGGCACTCTGCCCCCCACCCTGGTGCCGCCGCTGGAGCCCCTGGAGGAGATCTACCAGGCGCTGGTCCTGGGCACGCGCGACTACGTGCGCAAGAACCGCTTCCGCGACGTGGTCGTCGGCCTCTCCGGCGGCATCGACTCGGCCCTGGTGGCCGCCATAGCCGCGGACGCCCTGGGGCCCGAGCACGTGCACTCGGCCTTCATGCCCTCCCTCTTCACCTCGGCGCAGAGCCGGCGCATCGCCGAGACGGTAAGCCGCCGCCTGGGCGTCGTCCCGCTGGAGGTGCCCATCGACCCCATCTTCCAGGCGTTCCGGGAGGCGCTCCGCCCGGCCTTCGCCAGCCGGCCGGAAGACGTCACTGAGGAGAACCTGCAGGCGCGCATCCGGGGGACGCTGCTTATGGCGCTGTCCAACAAGTTCGGCTGGCTCGTCCTCACCACCGGGAACAAGAGTGAGCTCAGCGTGGGCTACGCCACGCTCTACGGGGACATGGCCGGGGGCTTCGCCGTGATCAAGGACGTGCCCAAGACCCTGGTCTACCAGCTGGCCCGCTGGCGCAACCGGCGGGGCGAGCTCTTCCCGCAGGAGCTGCTGGAGCGCGCGCCTACCGCCGAGCTGCGCCCGGGGCAGACCGACCAGGAGACGCTACCGCCCTACGAAGTCCTGGACGCCATCCTGGAGCTGTACGTGGAACAGGACCTGCCACCTGCCCGCATTGTGGAACGGGGTTTTGACCCTGGGGTGGTGGAGCAGGTGGTGGCTATGGTGGACCGAAGCGAGTACAAGCGGCGTCAGGCTCCGCCGGGGGTGAAGATCACCCCCAAAGCCCTCGGCAAGGACCGCCGCCTGCCCATTACCAACTGGTTCCGCGGCAGCGTTCGCTCTCCCGTCCAGCCCGTCGAAGGGACGCCGGCCCGCAAGTCGTGAAGGCTGGCAGGCGAGGGCGCCCCCCGGGGTTTGCCTCAGAGTGAAGCCGCGCCAGCTGGCCGTCCTGCGCTGACGGTTACGTCGCGTACTTCTTCGCCCAGTCGCTGACCAGGGGGATGGTGAAGTCCCTGCCGTTGTACGTCTGGTAGGCGTAGTAGAGGGAGAGGATCAACCAGGCCAGCCACAGGATCGGTCCCAGCAGCAGCGCGCCCAGCCATCCCAGGAAGGGGATGTTGGCGATGATGGCCAGACCGATGTAGATGACAGCCCAGGCGATGCCCCAGAAGAGGGCGGTCCAGCCGTGGCGCCGCATGAAGGCGTCCTTCTTCATCTCGGTCAGGATGATGACCAGGGCGATGATCCAGATGGGATATCCCAGAGCCGCCAGCAGGCGGTTGGACTGTTCCGGCGCTGTGGTCTGATCGCTCATCGGGCACCCCCCGGAAACCGATTTGCCTCCCGGTGCGCTTCGGCGGTGCGTCCGCATAATCCTGGTCCGCCGGCAGGGGCTCGGCTATGCTTCCTTCTGGCGTGGACCTTCGACCGACTCCCACCCTGCGCTGGCTGCTGCTGCTCTCCCTGGCGGAGATCGCCACGATGGTCACCTTCTCCAGCTACACCGCCGCCCAGCCGCTGCTGGCGCGGCAGTGGCGGCTCTCCAGTGCGCAGGCCGGTGCCATCTTCGGAGCCCAGCAGGCGGGCTACGCCCTGGCCGTGCTCTGGCTGGCCAGCCTGACCGACCTGGTGGGTGTGCGCCGCATCTACCTGCTTTCCGCAACGTGGAACGGCTTCGCCGCAACCCTTTTCGCCGTGGGGGCCAGGGGATTTCTCTCCGCCCTGCTCCTGCGGGCTCTGCTGGGCGTGGGGCTGGCCGGTACGTACATGCCCGGCGTACGCCTGGTGGCCGAGACCTTTCCACAGCGTCATCGCGGAGCGGCGCTGGGGGTGTTCATCGCCTGCTTCAGCGTCGGGGCGGCCCTCTCCCTCTTCCTGGCGGGCCGGCTGTTGCCCCTGGGAGTGCAGACGATGTTCTTGCTTACGGCGGCGGGCCCGCTGCTGGGCGTGCTCCTGGCCTGGCCGGTGGTGCACGATGTGTCGCGCCCTGCAGCGGGTGCGCGGCGAGGCGGCCTCCCCTTCCGGGACGTCCTGCGCAATCCGGCGGCTCTGCGCTTTATCGCCGGCTACGCCGCCCACAACTGGGAGCTCTTCGGGATGCGTGCCTGGCTTCCCATTTTCCTCACCGCCGCCTG
>JAVKIA010000010.1:0-62500 GCA_031459715.1 Armatimonadota bacterium
GAGCTGGATTCGTCCACCACGTCTTGAGCCTCCTGGAAGACGCTGCACGTCGGGAAGCCCTGGGGGCGGCCGCGCAGGCTTGGGTTGACGAGCGCTTGCGGTGGCCGAGCTCCGCCACACGTGTTCGAGAGCTGTACGAGGGGCTTGTGCGGATGACCCCAACACCCTCCGGCGACGAGGTCGGAAGGGATGGGGGCTAGGATCGTCCGGACGATCTTGAGATCCATCCGCTTCGTCAACACTGCGGCGGCGGGTGCAGCGATACGGCTGACACGCTGGTCAGGCAAATCCCAGGATTTCGTTCACCCCAAGCACCTCCTGGAGGCCGACGCTGACCATGCATGGTACCTCTCCGTCCTTGACCTCTCCGACGTCGTTCTCGACGTGGGGTGCGGAAATGCCCGGCACACCGCGCGGGCAGCCGCTGTGGCCCGTCTCGCCGTGGGTCTGGATAGGGACTCCGCCCAACTCCAGTCGGGCCTGCACCACATTCGAAGGTTGGGTCTGAGTAATTGCCATCTCCTCGAAGCCAGCGCCGAGAGTCCACTCCCGTTGCAGAGCAACAGCGTCTCCGTTGTGCTCCTCCTGGACGTCCTGGAGCACCTGGAGCGGCGGCAGGAGGCGCTGCGGGAGATCCACCGGGTGTTGGAAGACAACGGTCTGTTGCTCGTCTCCGCACCCAACCGCCAGACGTCCTGGAAACGTCGTCTCCAGGCTGCGGGCCTCTGTGTGTACGCGGACCGTGATCACAAGATCGAGTACACCCTGAGCGAGCTGGAGGACGAACTCCGCCGCGCGGGTTTCCTCATCGTGACTCCTCCGGCTCCCGTCGTTTACGACAGTCCCTGGGCTGGTTTGGGAGACCTCGTGGGGGCGGTTTCCCTTCCACTGTATAGGCGCATTGTGCAGTGGAAGCGCGAGGCGGCGCTCCGTAAACCCGAGGAGAGCACCGGCTTCCGCATCGTCTGCAGAAAGGCCTCCGGGGGCTGATTCGTGCGCATCGTCTTCGTGTGTGAGTACTACCTGCCCTTCCTGCCGGGTGGGGCGGAGGTGAGCACAGACCTGCTGGCTAGGGGATTGGAGCGCGCGGGGCACCGGGTCACTGTGGTTACACCGAATTACGGGGCGGCTTCCGTCGAGGAGCTCGGAGGCGTCCGTGTGCACCGGTTTCGGTACTGGGGGGGCCTGAGGCCGGGCGTGGGGAGGGTCAGCACGATCAAGAATGCCAACCCGGCATTCTACGCGCTGATAGCCTTCCACGTGTACAGGGTGGCCCGGAAGGAGGGGGCTGAGATCATTCACGCCCATCATCCCAATGTTCTTCCGGGGGCGGCCATTGCCGCATTGGCAATCAGGCGCCCCCTGGTCTTCACTCTTCGCGATACGAGTCTCGTCTGCCCAATCGGTGGTGGATGTCTCTTGTTCAAGACCAGCGTTCCGCGTGATTGCGGTCTGGGGAAACTCCTTAGAGAGTGCCTGCGTGACTACTACCCCCTTTACGGCCGGCCTTCACCCCAACCATTGCTGTACCGACTCCTCATGCCCCTCCGGTGGGTGGACGTACGCCTGAAGCAAACGGTGATGAACCGTGCCCGCATCGTCGGCGTGAGCGAGGGGATTCTGGACGTCTATAGGTTGGCCGGCCGCCTCCGCCGCATTGCAGGGGAACCCGTATACACGGCAGCGCCCGAGGTTGATGATAGCGGGCTCCCCGAGGGCCAGCGTGCGGAGCTGCTTGTCCGCCATGGAATTCCCGGGGGGCACATCGTCCTCTATGCCGGTAAACGGTCGTTCGGCAAGGGGATGCATGTGTTCGTCGAGGCCGCCCGTCGCGTGCGCAGGGAGCGATCCGATGTGACGTTCCTCGCCGTCGGTAAGGGCGGGTTAGGGGGAGATCCGGTGAGGGTGTTGGAGGCGATTCCGCAGGATGAGCTCTTCCAGCTCTACGCCCTCGCCGACATCGTGGTCGTCCCTTCGCTCTGGCCTGAGCCTTTCAGCCGCGTCCTCCTGGAGGCTTCGGCCCATGGCACGCCCTGTGTGGCGACGAAGGTCGGTGGGACCCCCGAGGCCGTCGTTGATGGGGAGACCGGAGTCCTCGTCCCCCCCGGGGACCCGGAGGCTCTCGCGCAGGTCATCTTAAGTCTCCTCGCCGACGATGCCCGGAGGAGGCGACTGGGGTCGAACGCGCGTGTTCACGTGCGTGAGCACTTCAGTCTGGACACCGCGGTAGCTCGGATTCTTTCGGTCTACGCTCGGTGAGTCGGTCGGGAGTATTGGCAGAGCAGTTAGTGCTGGGGATCCTCCCTCCCTTGGGGAGCGGACTCCGCCAGTTGGCCCTCGCGGGTCAACTTTCCCGATTTCTGGGGTCCTACATCCCTGCTTACCTGGAGCGCTTCGCGGGTGTGGAACTGTTCAGCTATCTGAACGAGCGACTGGAGGACTATACAGAGGACGCGGAGCTGCGAGCACGGGTGCGCCTCCACGGGTGGAGGGGGGAGGCACCCACGAGTGTTCGGGCGCTCACCCTCCCCTTCCTCCACCGGGGGGCCTTTCGGCGCTGCGCCGTGCTGCGGGTCATGCAGGTCACCGGGGCGCTTCCTGCAATCATGGCCAAGCGGGCCTACGATATCCCCTATGTGACCACGTACGGATTCCGGTACGCGCATTTCGCCAGAACTTTCACCGGATCCCGGCTGCGCGCGGCAGTACTCCGGGTACTGGAATGGTCCTCGCTCCGTTTCGCCGACCGTGTGGTTGTGACGACGGCCAGCCTTGCGAGGTATGTCAGCCGGCAGGTTGCACCGGATCGCATTGTCCTGATACCCAACGGCGTCGACCCCGACCAGTTTAGTCCTTCGGCGAGACCCCGTCGGTTGGGTGTAGAGGCGCGGATCATATTTGTGGGCCGTCTTGTTCACCAGAAGAACCTGTTGACGCTTCTGGAGGCCCTAGCCCTCGTGGCCCGTGATCATCCGGTGCGGCTTGTGTTGATCGGCGATGGGCCTCTACGTGGAATCCTGGAGGAACGGGCAAGGAGCGCTTCCTTTCCCGTGGAGTTCGTGGGCGTCGTCTCCCACGACCGGTTGCCGGAGCATCTTGCTTCCGCAGACGTTTTCGTCCTCCCCTCGTTAATTGAGGGGCACCCCAAGGCGCTCTTGGAGGCCATGGCCTGCGCGGTACCGTGTGTGGCCGCAGACGTCGAGGGATGTCGCGAAGTAGTTGCCCCCGAGGAGACCGGTCTGCTATTCGACCCCCGGGACGTATCGGATATGGCACGTCAGATCAGGCGCGTCCTCGTTGACCAGGCGCTGGCGGCCCGGTTGGGGGAACAGGCCAGGGCCTCGGTGGTGGACCGCTTTGCCCTCCCCCGCCTCCTCCGATTGGAGACCGGACTCCTTCACGCGCTGGCCACTGGGGCGCACCGTGGCTGATAATCCTCACGGGCGCAGTAGAGATCCTCATCTACATAGGGAGGTGTTTGAACGTTACGCGCAAACGCATCCCATGTCGGGACCCGTTGCGCCGCTGCTTCTTCAGATCCTCAGGGAGGCGGCTAGGCCGGGGTGGCTGGTCGATCTTGGCTGTGGTGATGGCCGTCTACTACGTGCGCTCGCCTCTCTCTTCCCCGCCGGCGACGAAGCTCACTCGGGGAGATTGGTGGGGGTCGAGATTAGTTACGAGCGCGCCCGGCGCGTCCAGCGCGACGGATTTGTTCTCGTTTGCGGCAATGCAGAGAGCCTTCCATTCTGTGAGAGGAGCGTAGCGGTCATCCTCATGATCGAGGTCATTGAGCACCTTGCTCATCCGGCTCGCGCTGTGGAGGAAGTTGCGCGCGTCCTGCAGTCGGATGGCCTGCTCGTAATCAGTACTCCGAACTATCCGGCAAAGCGATTCTACGACACTCTCGCCTATCTGCGTGGGATGCGTGCATCCTGGCGTGACGATCCGACGCATTTCTCTCCGATGACCGTGCGGCACCTGCTTCGACTTCTGCGTGCAAACTTCAGGCATGTAGAACTGCTGCCGAGTTATCTCCTGGGAGAATCACGGATCGCTGCGCTGCGAAGGCTACGTGCGGCGCGTCATCCGCTTGCACACGTCCTCAGTCACAAGCTTATTGCCCTGTGCCGGGAGCCGGTGCGGAGCCGGTTTGGGCGGTGACCCTGCAGTGGCAGACGTACAGCATGAATTCACGACCGCGGCTCCCAAATTATTTCCTATCCCCCGGCCGTTCGGGCAAACCGCCCTTTTGCTCCCCGCGTCTAGCAATGTCTTTGCTATGCCGGCTGCGGTCTAATGGCCCGTCTGGATCCGTGAGGCAGCGATGAGGGAGACCCGGTCCCCGGCTTTGTCCTCCCCCCTGGTGGCGGACCAGTCCCTTGGCGCCCGAGTGGGCCAGATTGTCCGCGACGGACTGGTCCTCTCAGCTGCGAGGGCGAGCACCGCGGCCGCAACATTCATCATAGCCTGGATCTTCGCGCGTCTGGGTACTGCTGAGGTGTTTGGCCAGTACCAGTACATCCGTGCTATCTTGGGAGCGCTGGCAGTGGTGACGTTCCCCGGCATGAATGTGGCCATCGCGCAGGCAGCAGCGCGTGGCCACCTGGGTACCCTCCTGCCTGCTACCCGCCAGCGTTTCAGGGCCGCCCTTGCTGGATCATTGCTTCTGGTAGCCTTAGCGGTAGTCTTCTTCGTCCGGGGGCAGAGAGGGGTGGCTGGTTCCCTACTTGTCGCTGCACCGTTATTCCCAGTTGCCTCCGTATCGGATGCCTACCTCGGGCAGCTGAGCGGCCAAATGGCCTTTCAAGTTCTCAGTATAGCCCAGATGACCGCAGCGCTGGGGCCTACCGTACCTGTCGCCCTAGTCCTCCTGGCCGGACTGCCGTTGCCGTGGATCGTGGTCGCCGCCCTACTGGGAGCGATCCTTCCTCACGTCGCGTTCTTTCTGGCGACCGTTCGGCGGATCCCTGCCACCGCCCGGAGCGATGATAGCAGCCTCGTCTACGGACGCCGGGTATCGGGCGTGTACGCGATTGGGATCCTCCATGCACATGCGGCGAGTCTCGTGGTAGGGACCCTTCTCGACCACGTGAACCTGGCCGTGTTCGCGGTGGCCTCAGTCTGGGGAGAACTCCTCAAGCAGGGGATGGCGCTAGTCAACGCTCAACTATTCCCTCGGCTCGCCGCGGCCGCCCCACGCGACGCGCTACGCTTGTTCAGACGGACTACCGCTGCCGGGCTCGGTATCGTCGCTGCCGTCGGAGGGGGTGTCATCCTGGCCGTCCCCGTGGTGATGGGGTACCTCTTTCCGCCGATGTACCGGGAGAGCGTGCCCTACGCACAGATTCTCGTGGCGGGAATGATTGTGGCGTTCGTGGGGAATCAAGTGAATACCTACTTCTCCGCGCGAGCGCGAGCGTTTCCGCAGTACGCCTTGGGGCTGTCCAACTTCCTGGTGGAGGTCGTGTTTCTGGTTGTGCTCGTTCCCTCGTATGGCCTCCTGGGTGCTGTGCTGGCCCGGACGATCGGGCGCGTGTGGCACTCGATCTACGGATGGTGGTTGGTCAGGCGGGAGGGAAAGTAGTGCCCGTACATCGTTGGACGCTGCGCCGGCGCCTGCTGGACGATCACCTCAAGCAAGCGGCTCCGTTGGTGCAGGGGATTGTATTGGACGTAGGGGGAGAACGGGTAGGCTATCGCGGGCGGTTTCGGCCGCCGCGCGGTGTGCGCTGGGTCTACGCAAACCTCGACCTCACCACCCGGCCTGACATAGTCTGCGACGCGCACGCTCTGGGCATCCGAGATGAGGCGGTTGACGCCGTCGTCTGCGTGGAGGTCTTGGAACACGTGGCGAACCCTCGGGCCGTTTTGGCGGAGATCCACCGGGTGCTTCGCCCCCGGGGCACGCTCCTGCTGGCGACGCCTTTCCTCTACCGACTGCACGGCGATCCCTACGACTACCAGCGGGTGACCGATCACTGGCTCTACGAGGTTCTGGGACAACTGGGGTTCCGCGTGGTACACCTTGCCCGGCAGGGTGCGTTCTTTACCGTAGTGGCCGACATGGTGCATCAGGCTGTGACGGGAGCGGCCCACCGGTGGATCCGGGCTCTCTTCACGCCGCCGTTGCTTGCCATTCAGGTCCTCTGCCCATGGCTTGATCGTCGGCTGCGCGCGCACGCCTCTCCGCTGCTCAGCAGCTTTACGACGGGCTTCTTCGTGGTTGCGATACGGGACAAAGGCAAACGTGACACCTGAGGCTGCGTGGGTGTGGCAAGGCGGAAGGCTGGTCCAGTACGGGCGGGCACCCGATAAGGACTACTGGACGAAGCTGTGGGCACAGGTAGATCGAGAGGAGCTGCTTGCTGGGTCAAGAGAGGACTTGGTTCTGCTCGCCGCCTTTCGCCGCCACCTGCCCCGTGAGGGGAGGATCCTGGAGGCGGGGTGCGGCCTCGGACAGTGGGTGCAGGTGCTGCGTGAGGAGGGTTTCTACATTGAAGGAGTAGATTGGAGTATTGCCACGATTGAACTGCTGCGCAGATCTGTGCCCCATCTCCCTGTGTGGTACGGCGATGTCCGGCAGCTGCCGGTGCCAGATGGGCACTATCAAGCAGTGATCGCCCTCGGTGTTGTTGAACACTTTCCCGAGGGACCGGCGGCAGTACTGCGGGAGTTCGTGCGTATCCTTGCGGCAGGCGGTGTTCTCATCCTCTCTGTCCCCTACGTCTCTCCGCTGCGGCGTCTGAAGGCCGCCGTGGGATGGTACCGGCCAACTCTCCCTGTCGCTCAGGTGTTTTACCAGTACGCATTCCGGCTCGAAGAGATGGACGAACTACTGGCGGCAGTTGGCCTTCACATAGAAGCCCACATTCCCTACGACGCTGTCCTGGGGCTCCGAACCGAGGTTGGAATTGTAAATGCCCTTTATCGTTGGACCTGCAAGCAGGGACGAGGTTCCAGGTCGCAGCCTCGCGGGCGCCGGAAAAGGCCCTGGGCTAGGATCCTCCATGCTGCTTCGCGTCTTGGGCTAATGCGGCACCTCGCCGGTCATATGATGCTTTACGTGGCGCGTCGATGATACCCGCACGGATCGATGTCGTCATGGCGGTTCGGAACGGGGGCCGCTACCTCCAGGAGGCGGTCGATAGCATGCTGGGCCAGAGTTACCCGCACATCCAGCTGATCGTTGTGGATGATGGCTCGACCGACGCGACCCCCCAGATCCTGGCTGAAGCGGCCGCCCGCGACCCTAGGGTGAAGGTGATCCGCAGGCTCCAGAGCGGCCTGAGCCGATCGTTGAACGCAGGCATTCAGAGCGGGCAGGCGCCCTACGTGGCACGGATGGATGCGGACGACATTTCCCTTCCTGACCGCCTCGCGGTTCAGGTGGCCTTTCTGGAGCGCAATCCCGATGTGGCCCTGCTCGGTACTGCCTGCTACGATCTGGACTACTCTGGCCGCATCCGGTCGCGGCTGGAAATGCCACAGACCGATGCAGCCATCCGGCGCGCCCTGATTCGGTACAATCCGTTCTTCCACTCCACGGTGATGATGCGCCGGGCGGCTCTCGAGCGCGTCGGCCTCTACCGAGAGGACCTCACCGGCGCAGAGGACTACGATCTCTGGTTTCGGTTCGCCCTCTACTACAGGCTCGCTAACCTTTCCTACCCCTTGGTGTGTCGCCGGAGTGAGCGCGAAGGGAGCGTCTCCGTCACGAGGGAGCAGAGACAGATCTGGGAAGCGATTGGTATCCGCTGGCAAGCGGTCCGGCGGGGGATGTATCCGTTCTGGGCGTCGGTGTTCCTCGTACGGCCTGCGCTCATGCTGCTTATGCCCGCGTGGCTGCGCCGGGCCTTGCGTCTCCGTGCACGGGCATCAGGCCTGGTGGTGCGTCGGTGAAGGATCTGCGGCTCCTGCTGGCGGTTACCCTCGGAGAGTGGGGTGGCGCGCAGAGGTACGTCGAGCAGATCGCCCTGGCTGCCCGCAACGTCTTTAAGGTGACGGTTGTCTGTGGCCGGGGCGGCGCCCTGCCGGCACGCTTGGCAGTGCACGGCATCTCCGCGATAAAACTGCCTGACCTTGGGCGGTTTCCCAGTCCGTGGGGGGATACTCGGGCGCTGGTCCAGTTGGTGCGCATCCTCCGCCAAGGCAGATTCAACCTTCTGCATGCAAACAGCACCAAGGCCGGCCTCATGGTCCGGGCAGCGGCGGCGCTGGTCGCCCGGGACACCCCCGTGGTCTTCACCGCTCACGGGTGGGCCTTTACAGAGGGGCGCCCGGATCCAATCCGGAAGGTCCTGGCGTATCTCGAGCGATGGGCGGCCGCCCGGACCTCTGCCATCATCTGCGTCTCCGAGTACGACCGTGCGCTGGCGGCCCGTCTGGCCGTTGCCGACCTGAGCCGCATGAGGGTCATCTATAACGGCGTCGATCCCTCCTCCTTTGACCGGTTACCGCGCAAGTCACCTCACAACGGTCGCTTGCTCATCGTTATGGTGGGTCGCCTGCGCGCACCGAAAGATCCATTTACTCTTGTGGAGGCTGTGCGGTTGGTCCCGGGGGCGGAACTGGTTATTGTCGGCGGCGGTCCCATGCGCAGGCGGGTGGAAGCACTGGCGCGTCGCAAGGGTCTCGGGGAGCGGGTGAGAGTGTTGGGCTTCCGTGAGGATGTTACCCGGCTCCTGGCAGATGCGGACGTGTTCGCTCTCCCCACCTACTGGGAGGGGATGCCGCTGGCTGTGATCGAGGCGATGATGGCCGGCCTGCCGGTTATCGCTAGCCGTGTCGGCGGAATCCCCGAGGCTGTGCAGGACGGCGTCACAGGTCTCCTGGTTCCGCCCCGCCGGGCCGACCTTCTCGCTCAAGCGCTGGAAACTCTTCGAGACCCGGAGCTCCGTAGTCGGATGGGGGAAGAAGCGCGTCGCGTCGCGAGGGAGCGATTCACCGTCTCCCGGATGACGCAGGAGACCCTGGCGGTGTACGAAGAGTTATTAGGGATGGTTCCCCACGTCCCCGCGCGCGGTATCCGTAGGCACTAAAGTTCCGCATTTGGGAGACCAGAAGGCGTTGCGGCCAGCGCAAGGAGCGGCACTAGGCAGAGAGCTCCGGCGCCCCCGGTGTGGTCGTCTGGGGCAGCGGCACGCCTCGACGTGAGTTCATGCACGTGGACGACCTGGCCGATGCCTGCCTGTTCCTGATGGAGGCCTACGACGCCCCCGAGATCATCAATGTGGGGGTCGGAGCGGACGTGACCATCGCGGAGCTGGCGGAGCTGATCCGGAAGATCGTGGGTTACAGCGGCCGCATCGTCTTTGATCCCTCCAAGCCCGACGGCATGCCCCGCAAGCTGCTGGACGTGAGCCGTCTGCACGCCCTGGGGTGGAGGGCCCGCATTCCCCTAAAGCAGGGCATCCGCCAGACCTACCGCTGGTACCTAGAGACCGTGGCGGGGCGAAGCTAGCCGGAATCCGGAACAGACCTGGACTGCTCTCCTATGGCCGCGCATCGCCTGGGCGGTATAGCGGCGTCTCTGCAGCGCGGATTCCCACGGGGCCCAGGATAAGCAGGGCCAGGAAGCCAAAGCCAAGGTGCACCGACATGATGCTGCCGTCGAACATCTGCGTGGTGAGCAAAACCAGCAGGGCGGCGAAGACGGCGACGGCGGCACCACGGCCTTCGCTTTGGGGCGGGCTGCTCTGCACCCACTGCCAGGCGGCTCGCAGGCCCACCACACACAGCGCCAGGAGAGCGGCCAGACCGACCAGGCCTGTCTCGACGGCAAAGTTCAGCCAGAGGTTGTGGGCAAACGGCGGGTAGAGCTCGGTGGCCTCGGGGAGACGGTAGCGCGGGTAGGCCTGCACGAAGGTCCCGTACCCTGTGCCCAGGAGTGGGTGGTCGGCAACCATCCGGGGGATCGCCCGCCAGATGAGCAGCCGGGAGCGGTTCGCCTCGGCCTCGGGGCGTACCAGGGAGCGGATGTCCCCACCGAGAGCGGGCCAGCGGGCCAGAAGCGTCAGCCCGGCTACGGTGAGGACCGCGGTCCACAAAAGAAGGCGCAGGCGCGCCGGGCGGGGAGCGCCCAGGAGGATGGCCAGCGTCACCCCGACGGCCGCGCCCAGCCAGCCACCCCGGGACCGCGTCAGGATCAGGCCTGCCAGCAGCACAGCGGTCAGTGCGCCGGCCGTCCAGCGGCCGCGCAGGAGTCCGGTCACGGCCAGGGCCACGGTCAGGGTCAGCGCCACCGCCAGCGTCATTCCCAGGCCGTTCTCGCCCACCCCCGGGGTGGTGGCCGCCGCCCAACCTGCAGCGCCTGAGCGGGCCAGTCCCCAGAGGGCTGCGGCCGCGCCCCCGGCCACCCAGATGCGCAGCAGACTGACGATGTCATCCGCTCCGCCGTGGGCGTAGACGGCCACCGAGCGCACAGAGACCACCGCGGTCAGGCCAAAGAGCAGGGCCAGCATCAGGGAGACGCCGCGCCACTGTGAGGCCAGAGCGGACGCCACCGCGGCCAGCGCCAGCGCCAGTAGCGGCGCGTCGATGGCGGTGGGGATCCAGCGCCAGGAGCGTGTCAAAACTTCGACCAGAGCCAGCAGGAAGAGGACGGCCAGTCCGGGGGTGGCATACCCCGCAGAATAGGCGGCCACTGCCAGAAGCAGGACCAGGTCGCGCAGCCGACCGAGACGCACGGCCTCTTCATTATAGGTAGGGCGACAGGTAGAGGCGGGCGTCTATGGGTACGGCGACAGGTAGAGGCGGGCATCACGGACAGGTTGAGCGCCAGAGGCAGGGATCGGCGGGCCTTGGCCCCCGGTGCGGAGGGAAGAGGATACGTGGGGGAGAAAGTCGAGGAAGTTGATGCAGATGCCGGCGCCTACCCTTCCTCCGTCGCCATCGCTTGCAGGCCCGCGCAGCCTGGCCGCGCCCCTGTTCCGGCGTGGAGCCATGTCGCTGCGGTTGACCGAGCGGAAGCTCCTCCTGTTTCTCGGCGACCTCTTCGCCGTCGGCGCGGCGCTCCTGCTGGTCCTGGCGCTGCGCTTCGCCTTTCCGCTGGGCTGGCAGACCGTCGCCGCCCGCCCCATGTGGTTTGCCCTGCTCGCTGGTCTGTGGAGCGTCTGCGCCCCTCTGCTCAACGCCTACGACCTGCGCCGCGCCTCCCGCGCGGGCAGCGGTGTTGCCGTGGGAGCCGGGGTGGCCCTGGTGGTGGCACTGATCTACCTGGCCATTCCCCGCTATACCCCTCACCTGCCCGCGTCGCGGCTGTCCACAGGCCTGTTCCTCCTCCTGGTGGTGGGGCTGGTCGGCGCCTGGCGCGCCGCCTACGCCCTCCTGCTGGTGCAGCCCACCTTCCGCCACCGGGTGCTGGTGCTGGGGGCGGGGTGGGCGGGTCGGTCGCTGGTGGAGGCGGTGCGCTCCCACGCGTCCAGGGAATACGACCTGGTGGGGTTCGTGGACGACGACCCGGCTAAGCAGGGCCGGGAGATCGACGGCTTGGCGGTGCTGGGCACCGCGGAGCAGCTGC
The DNA here is from genome assembly GCA_031459715.1 of Armatimonadota bacterium. NCBI lineage: Bacteria > Bacillati > Candidatus Sysuimicrobiota > Candidatus Sysuimicrobiia > Candidatus Sysuimicrobiales > Candidatus Humicultoraceae > Candidatus Humicultor > Candidatus Humicultor tengchongensis. The sequence continues at coordinate 11,519 of JAVKIA010000010.1, forward strand.
GCCAGGTGGCGCAGGTGCACAATGTCTCCGAGGTGGTGGTGGCCATCACCCGCTCCGGGCTCATGGACGGCCGTCTGGTTCAGGTCCTGATGGACTGTCACGAGCAGGGCATCCAGGTGACGCTGATGGCGCCCCTGTACGAGCGTCTTACCGGCCGCGTTCCCGTGGAGCACGCTGGACCGAACCTGCAGGTGGTCCTCCCCGTGGAGCGGGACCCCAACCGGGTCTACCTTCTGGTCAAGCGCGGTGTGGATGTGCTCATCGGGCTGCTCGGGACCGCCGTGCTGGGACTGCTCTTTCCCTTCATCGCTCTGGCCCTGCGTCTGGAGGGACCGGGGCCGCTCTTGTACCGGCAGGTGCGGGTCGGCCGCGGAGGCCGCCACTTCACGCTGGTCAAGTTTCGCACCATGGTCCCTGAGGCGGAACCGGATGGGCCGCAGTGGGCGCAGGAAGGGGACCGGCGCGTCACCCGCGTCGGCCGCTTCCTCCGCCGGCTGCACCTGGATGAGCTGCCCCAGGCCCTCAACCTGCTGCGGGGAGAGATGAGCTTCATCGGGCCGCGGCCAGAGCGGCCGGAGTTCGTGGCGGCGCTGGAGCAGCAGATACCCTTCTACCGGGCCCGCCATGCCGTCCGTCCGGGAATCACGGGATGGGCGCAGGTCAACTACGGCTACGGGAGCTCCGCCGAGGATGCTCTGATCAAGCTGCAGTACGACCTCTACTACGCCAAGCACTGCTCGCTCTTCCTGGACCTGGCCATCCTGGTGCGCACCCTTGGATTGGTCCTCACCCTGCGGGGGCGCTAGGGGCATGGCAGGGGATTCCTGCGTGACGCGCCCGGGGCCCGCGGAGATTCGCGGCAGCGAACTTTTGGGGTGAGCTGGTGCTGGCCATCATCCCTGTCGCCGGCCTGGGCACGCGACTGCGGCCGCACACCCTGGAGCGGCCCAAGGTCCTTCTGCACGTGGCCGGCCGACCCATCCTGGGCCACATCCTGGACGAGATGCTGGCGGCGGGCATCCGCCGCGTGGTGCTGGTCGTGGGCTACCTGGGAGAGCAGATCCGGGAATGGGTGGACCGCCACTACGGGGACAAGCTGGAGGCCGCCTTTGTCGAGCAGGGAGACCCGCTGGGCAACGGCCACGCCGTCTACGTGGCCCGTGATTATCTGGGCGCAGATCCCGTCCTTCTGCTCTTTGGCGACACGATCATCCGAGCTCACCTGCCGGAGCTGCTGACCCGGCCTGAGAGCGCAGCGGGGGTGAAGCCCGTGGACGATCCCCGCCGCTTCGGCATCGCCGAGGTGGACGCGCAGGGCTACATCCGCCGCCTGGTGGAGAAGCCGGAGGTCCCCACGAGCCACCTGGCCCTCACCGGGCTGTACCTGATTCGCAACGCCCTTCGACTGCGCGAGGCCCTGGAGCGAATGGTGCGGGAAGACCGGCGGCAGCGGGGGGAGTTCTGGCTGGTGGACGCCCTGCAGTTGATGCTGGAGGCGGGGGAGCCGATGCGGCCCTTCCCCATCACCCACTGGTACGACTGCGGGACTATCGAGGCGTTGCTGCAGGCCAACCGGGCGCTGCTGGCCCTGGACAGCCCGCCCGTCCCCGCGCTGCCGGACGCGGTGCTCATCCCTCCCGTGGCAGTATCCCCGCAGGCCCAGGTCACCCGATCGGTGGTCGGCCCCTATGTCTCGGTCGGTCCCGGGGCGCGAATCAGCGGAGCGGTGGTGCGGGACAGCATTGTCCACCCCGAGGCCATCATCGAGGATGCCGTGGTATCGGGGGCTGTGATCGCCGAGGGTGCCCGGGTGAGCGGTCCTGCCGCCGCGCCCTCCCCGCCGGATCCCTGATGGTACCTCTGGCGTCCTGCCCGCACCGTCTCGCCTGCCTCACCAGGTTTCCCTTCCCCACGGGCACCCCTGCTGGCGGCCCACCGGTTTGAACCCGGAGATAATGCTCTGTATGCTGTGAACGAGGGGGAACGTGTCTCGTGGCGCGTGACGCGCGGGTTGACAGGTTAACGGAAGCGCTCACCCGACTCGCCGAGGCGCAGGCCCGCACCGAGGGGCAGCTAGCGCAGCTGACGATGCGGGTAGATCAGCTGGCGGCGCGGGTAGATCAGCTGGCGCTGCGGGTAGACCAGCTGGCGGCGGCGCAGGCCCGCACCGAGGACCAGCTAGCACGGCTGACGACGCGGGTAGACCAGCTGGCGGCGGCGCAGGCCCGCACCGAGGACCAGCTAGCACGGCTGACGACGCGGGTAGACCAGCTGGCGGAGGCGCAGGCCCGCACCGAGGACCAGCTAGCACGGCTGACGACGCGGGTAGACCAGCTGGCGGAGGCGCAGGCCCGCACCGAGGCGCGTCTGGAGCAGCTGGCGGCGGCACAGGCGCGCACCGAGGAAGCGGTGCGCGTGCTGGCCCAGCAGGTGGGGCGGTTGAGCGAAACCATCGGGTTTACCCTGGAGGACCTGGCCCGCGAAGTTACCCCCGCTTATCTGGCGCAGCACTTCGCCATCCGCGTCTCCGTCCTGGATCGCCGTTTCTTCACCCTGGACGGCCAGGAGGTGGAAGTCGACCTCTTCGGCGAGGGTACCCGGGACGGGGAACCCATCGCTGTGGTCGGGGAAGTGCGCAGCCGGATCTACGGTGAGGACGTGCAGCGGGTCGCTCAGCGGGCGCTGGACCTGGCGGGACAGCTGCCCGGCAGGCCTGTTGTCGTCCTGTTCGGCTTCGTCATCCACCCCTCCGCCCGCGAGGCCGCCGCACGGCTGGGCGCCATCGTCATCTCCTCGTCCGGGCGTTAAGGCCACGCTGCACTCAGGGCGGTGAACGACGCGCTGTCTAGTCCTGCGTGTCTATCCGCGGTGCGCCGGGGCAGCGCAGGCGTGTGACCCCTGTGGACGTTCCCATTTGACGGCCTCGTGGCCCTCGGTTATAATCCTCAAAACACGGAAGAGGCTTCCGCATTGCGAAAGAAGACGCAGCCCCCCACCGGGCGGCGGCTCAACGGCACGCGGGCCCTGGGGAAAGGGCTGCTGGTGCTGGAACTGGTGGCGGACGCCCAGAGCGCCCAGTCCCTTTCGGCGCTCGCTGCGCAGAGCGGCCTGCCACTGAGCACCGTGCACCGTCTGCTGGTCACCCTCACACAGCAGGGGTTCGTCGAACGAGACGCGCAGACACGCCGCTACCGTCTGGGCGCACGGATGCTCACCCTGGCCGCGGGCGTCCTGCAGCAGGCGGACCTGACGCGAGAGGCTCCGCCCATCATGCAGGAGTTCGTCCGGGAGACAGGCGACGCCATCTCGCTGGCCGCGCTGCAGGACGGCCGGGTGGTGCTGCTGGAGAAGGCCCAGGGCCTGGACGCCCCCCGGCTGTTCCTGCACATTGGGCGACAGGCTCCGGTGCACTCCACCGCCCTGGGCAAGGCGCTGGCGGCGGGGTTGCCCGACCACGACGTCCTGGAGATCCTGAAGCGCCATGGGATGGCGCGCCTCACCCCCCGAACCATCACTACGCCGCGGCGGTTTCTTCTGCACCTGGAGGCGGTGCGCCGCCGCGGGTATGCGCTCGACGACGAGGAGACCGTGGTCGGGGCGCGCTGCCTGGCGGTGCCGGTGCGCAATCACCGGGGCCAGGTGGTGGGCGCGCTCAGCACCTCAGGCCCTACCAGCACGTGGAGTGAGGAGCGGATGGCCACGGTTCTGGCTGCCCTGCAGCACGCGGCCGCCCGCCTCTCCGAACGCCTGGGGTACCGTCCCCCGCGGCAGGTGAACACTCAAGGACGCGCCCCGGCCTCAGCCAGCTGGCCGGGGGTGGAATGAAGGAGGGAGGACGATGGGAACCAGTCTGCGGTTGAGGCTCTGGCGCCCCGGGATGCTGCTGCTGGCAGCGCTCCTGGCGACGCTGGGAGTTTCCCCTCTGGCGGCCGCCCCGCGGGTGAAACTGACCATGTTCATCTGGGCCGGCGCCAACCAGGGTGTGGTGCCTCGGGAGGTGGTCACGCGCTATCTCCGCACCCACCCCAACGTGGAGGTCGAGTTCTGGGAATCCAACAACACCGTCACCTACCCCAAGATGGTGGCGGCCAAGCAGGCGAACCCCAACAATCCGCTGATCAACTTCGGCTACTTCAACATCGACGCCAGCAACCGGGGAGACGTGGACGACATGTGGCTGTCGCTGAACCCGGCGCGCATCCCCAACATGGCTCTGGTGCACGCCAGCCTGCGCCGGCCGGGAAACCGCGGCATCGGTTACGGTATTAGCGCCCTGGGGCTGATGTACAACAAGAACCTGGTAAAGGACCCACCCGACTCGTGGACGGCGTTGTGGGATCCCAAGTGGCGGGGCAAGGTCACCTTCTTCGACAACAACTTCTTCCCCCTGGTCCTGGCCGCCCGGCTGAACGGTGGCAGCGAGAAGAACATCGACCCGGGATTCCGCATCTGGGCGGAGAACGCCAAGAACCTGCGGGCGCTGGTGACCAGCAACGACCAGTTGAAGAACCTGCTGGTGAGCGGAGAGGCGCTGATTGCTCCCTGGTTCACCAGTATCTGGGCCTTCTGGGTAGAGGAGGGTGCTCCCCTGGGCTTCGTCAACCCCAAGGAGGGCGTGGTGGCCTTTCCCATCTACCTGCAGATCGTCAAGGGGAGCACGCCGGAGCAGGTGGCCGTCGCCGAGGAAATCATCAACGAGCTGCTGCTGGCGGAGAACAACGCCCGCTACGCGCGCCTCACCTTCGGCATCCCCTCCGTGCGCGGCGCGCCGCTCTCCCCCACCGTGGAGAAAATCCTCAACCCCAAGCTGCTGGACACGGCCATCTGGCTGGACTGGGCCACCATGGGGGCCAAGGCCAGCGAGTGGCGGCAGCGCTGGGAGCGTGAGGTGAAATCCCGGCTCTGAGGGGGCAGAGGCCGGCAGTGCCCACGGTGCGGGGGGGAAGCGAGCCGCAGCTCCGGCGTGGGTGGGGGTATTCTGTGGAAAGGCAGCGGCCGGCGGAGGCCGCGGTGGAGGTTCGTGAAATCACCAAACGCTTCGGCCAGGTGGTGGCCGTGCACGCGGTTTCCTTCAGTGTGGCCGAGGGGGAATTCTTCTCCCTCCTGGGCCCCTCGGGGTGCGGCAAGACCACCACGCTGCGGCTCATCGGCGGGTTTGAGTTCCCCGATAGCGGTGAGGTTCTCATCGGCGGACGGCTGATGGGGCGTACGCCCCCCAACCGCCGCGAGACCAATATGGTCTTCCAGCGGCTGGCGCTCTTCCCGCACTACAGCGTCTTTGAGAATGTGGCCTTCGGCCTGCGCATGCGACGGCTGCGCGAGGTCGAGGTGCGGCGGCGGGTGGCCGAAGTGCTGGAGCTGGTGCAGCTTGGGGGCCTCGCTGCCCGCCGCATCACAGAGCTCTCTGGTGGGCAGCAGCAGCGGGTAGCGCTGGCGCGGGCGCTGGTGAACCGGCCGCGCGTCCTGTTGCTGGACGAGCCGCTGAGCTCCCTGGACTTGAAGCTGCGCCTGCAGATGCAGGAGGAGCTGAAGCGCCTGCAACGTGAGCTGGGTACGATTTTCATCTACGTTACTCACGACCAGGGGGAGGCCCTGGCCATGAGTGACCGAGTGGGGGTCATGGCGGGCGGCCGCCTCTACCAGGTGGGCACGCCCATCGAGATCTACGAGCGGCCGCGTACCCGCTTTGTCGCCGGCTTCATCGGCGATGCCAACCTGATCGACGGCGTGGTGGAAGGACTGGACGGGCGTACGGTGACCGTGCGCGCGGGGGAAGTGCGGGTGCGCGCACAGCGACAGGGGTGGGAGCGACCCGGCGGGCCGCTTACCGTCTGCGTGCGGCCGGAGCGGGTGCGCCTGGATGTGGCGGGGACTGCCAACGGGCTGCGAGCGCGCGTGGAGGAACGGGCCTTCAGCGGCCATCTGGTGAAGTACCGCCTCTCCGCCGGCCCGCTGCGGCTGCAGGCCGCTGTACCGTACCTGCGGGGAATGCCCCTCTTCGAAATCGGCAGGGAGGTCCAGGCCGGCTGGGATCCCGAGCAGGCGGTCCCGGTGCCGGCAGAGGGAGGTGACTGATGCAGCGGACGCTGCAGGTGGCCGGGGTGGCCGCCGCCCCGGGGCAGCGGGTCCTGGGCGAGGTCGTGGCGGGGGAGCTGCCGGATGGGACCCCGGTGCGCATCCCGCTGGTGGTGCTGAACGGCGTCGCCGACGGGCCCATTCTCTGGCTGGGGGCGGGCCTGCACGGCACCGAGGTGCCGGGGATGGAGGTGATCCGGCAGGTCGTGCGGGAGGTAGTGGATCCGGCGCGCCTGCGGGGAGCCGTAGTGGCGGCACCGCTGCTCAACCCCTTCAGCTTCCACCAGCACCAGATGCTCACCCCGCAGGACGGGTACAACCTTAACCGCGTCTTCCCCGGCGATGCCCGGATGCTGCTCAGCCACCGCCTGGCGGCGCTGATCGCCCGGCTGGCAGAGGGGTGCGACGCATACATGGACTTCCACGCCAACCCCACCCCCGCGCTGCAGTTCTCCATTGTAAAGCACTCCGCCGACGCCGCCCTCTGGCAGCGCAGCCGGGCCCTGGCCCAGGCCTTCGGGGTCACCACCATCGAGATGATCCCCGCCCACGAACGGCACCGCACCGGCACCTTTACGGACATGGTGCAGCAGTGGGGCAAGCCCTGCCTGGTGCTGGAGCTCATCGCCTGGCGGAGGATCGATCCGGTTTCCCTGCGCACCGGGGTGAGGGGGACGCTGAACGTCATGCGGCACCTGGGCATGCTGGACGGCGAGATCGAGCCCCAGGAAGGAATCCCTATCATCGAGGGGCCGCTGTCCCGCATCGAGCTCACCGCCAACCGCGGCGGGCTGGTCTTCCCCCTCAAAGATGCGGGGGAGCCCGTCCGGGAAGGGGAGACCATCGGCGTTGTGCGCAACCTCTGGGGGGATGTGGTCGAGGAGGTCCGCACCCCCCGCGACGGGTGGATTCTTGCCTGGCCGCTACTGGGCAACCAGGCTGTGGCCACGGGGGACATCCTCACCTTTATCGCTTTCCGCCGGTAGGCCCGGACCGGCCGTGGTCAGGACCCGATGAGGATGCAGGGTTTCTTCACACTGGCTCTTCTGCTGCCGGCACTGGCCTTCATGGCGGTCCTCTTTGTCCTGCCGCTGGGGGTGTACCTGATCAACGGATTTCATCTCTTCGAGGCGGGGCGCATCGTCCCGGTGTGGACCCTGCGCACGTACATCGAGTTCCTGAGCGACCCCTTCGCCTACCGGGTGATCGGGGCGTCACTGCGCCTCTCCCTCCTGGTGACCCTGCTGGCCCTGGTCATCGGCTTTCCCCTGGCCTATGCGCTGCACACGCGGGTGCACAGTGTAGCCGGGCGTGCCGCGGTGGCGCTGCTGCTCTTCTCTCCCCTGGTGGTGAGCGTGGTGGTGCGCACCTACGGCTGGTTTATCCTCCTGGCCAACCGCGGCCTGGTGAACACGGCCCTGGGCGCCCTGCAGCTCCTGGAGGGGCCCCTCCCGCTGTTGTTCAACTTCCGTGGCGTGGTCATCAGCCTGACCCACATCCTGCTCCCCTTCGCCATCTTCCCCATCTACAGCGTGCTGGCCCGTCTGGATGTCTCTCTGAAGGAGGCCGCCCGCGATCTGGGCGCGGGTCCCTGGGAAGCCTTCACCCGTGTGACGCTGCCCCTGGCCATGCCCGGCGTGGTGGCAGCGGCCCTCATCTGCTTCACCCTGGCACTGAGCGCCTTTGTCACCCCCCAGCTCCTCGGCGGGGGGCGCGTGCAGGTGCTGCCTCTGATGGTCTACAACAGCACGGTGGAGATCAACTGGCCTCTGGGGGCAGTGGCCGGGCTGACGCTGCTGGTGCTCTCCGTGGCCGCGGTCTGGTCGTTCAACGCTCTGCTGCGGCGCCTGCCCAGCGTCTGATTATGAAGAGGGCAGGGTGATGCGAGGAGGCGGACGGTGAGCGTGCTTGCCCGGGAACTGTACATCGAGGCGCAGGAGGCCCGCGCCGAGCGACTGCGCACGGCCCTGCTGCGCACCGCCCTGGGCCTGGGGGTCGGCTTCATCCTCCTGCCGCTGCTTATCGTTGTCGTCTACTCCTTCAGCAGCGTTGCCTACGGCGTCTTCCCACCGCCCGGTCTCTCCCTGCGCTGGTACGGTAACCTGCTGGCGCAGGACGCCTTCCGCGCCGCCTTCCTGCGCAGCCTGGGCATCGGGATAGCTGCCACCACGGCGGCGCTGGTCCTGGGATTCCTGGCAGCGCTGGCGCTGGTACGGGCGCGCTTCACCGGGCGGGAGCTGCTGCGGGCCTTCATCCTGTCGCCGATCGTAATGCCGAAGATCGTCCTGGGCGTGGGCTGGTTCATCTTCTTCGCCCGCCTGGGCCTGCAGGGTGGGGTCCTTCCCCTGATCCTGGCCCACACCGTGGTGGTGCTGCCGTTCGTGGTCACGATCCTGGCGGCCAACATGGTGGGCCTGGACCCCTCCATAGAGGAGGCGGCTCAGGATCTGGGCGCCGGACTGCTCACGGTCCTGTGGCGCATCGTCCTCCCCCAGATCCGTCCCGGGCTGGCGGTGAGCGCGCTGTTGGCCTTCATCATCTCCTTCGACCAGGTGGAGAGCTCCATCTTCCTGGTGCGCGGCACCAACAACACCCTGCCCATCGAGATGTTCCTCTACATGGAAAAGTGGCAGGATCCGACCATCGCCGCGCTCTCCACCGTCCTCATCCTTTTTGCCGGGATTCTGGTGGCCGGCGTGGTGCTGCTGGCGCGGGGCGCGGACCTGCGGCGCCTGCTGGGGCGGTGAGGAGACCATGACGCGCACGGTCGAATGGATTGAGGTGAGCACCCTGGCCAGCGGGCAGGTGCTGCGTCTTCCGATCTACGAGGTGCGGGGGGAGGGAGAGCGGCCCGTGCTGGGCGTCTCGGCGGCGATCCACGGCGACGAGATCGTGGGGATCGAGGTTATCCGCCGCTTCCTGGCCTACCTGGAGACCACCCCCTTCCGCGGCGTTGCGCGCTGCCTCCCTGTGGCCAACCCGCTGGCGGTGGAGGCGCTCTCCCGGGGCACGCCGCTGGCGGTGGAGGTGGGCAACCTGAACCGGGTCTTTCCCGGCGACGCGGCGGGGGATCTGGTGGGGCGCCTGGCGCATCTCCTGGTGCAGCAGTTTCTCCGTCCCCTGACCCACCTGATCGACCTGCACGCCGGCGGGACCCACCCCATCGTCGACTACACCATCAGCCTGCGCGACCTGGAGATGGCGCTGGCCTTCGGGCAACGCGTGGTCCGACCCGTGGACGGCTACGGGGGGACCTTGGGCGCCGTGGCCGCCGCGGAAGGGAAGGCCGCGGTGGTGGCCGAGATCGGTGGAGGTTACGTGCTGGACCCGCTCTATGTGGAGGTGGGACTGCGCGGCGTGGTCAATGTGATGCGCCACCTGGGGATGGTGGACGGACGGCCGGAGCGTCCCGCGGAGCAGTGGATCGTCCCCACGGTGGTTGCCCTGCGGCCGCAGCACGGGGGGCTGCTCTACGCGGAGGTGACACCTGAGCAGATGGGCGCGGTCGTGGAAAGAGGACGGGTGCTGGGGCGGGTGCGCAGCCCGTACACCTTCGAGGTACTGGAGGAGCTACGCGCGCCCTTCGCCCGCAACGTACTGCTGCTGCTGCGCCCGGGGCTGACCCGGGTCAACCCGGGCGACTACGCATTCATGGTCGGAGACCTTGAGGGAGCGGAGGTGGTGAGGAACCGTGACTGAGCGGCGTCGAGAGGAGCAGGGGGAAGTAATGCCGCCGCCCGCCCCGGAGCTGACGCGGCGGGAATTCGTCCGGCACCTGGCCGAGGCCGGCTTCGGCCTCCTGGCCCTGGCGCAGGTGGGCGGGATCACCCTGGGCCTGGCCCGGGGCAGAGCGCAGGCCGCGGGACGGGAACGCCTGACGCTCTTCGTCTGGTCGGGGCTCAATTTGCCCGTGGTGGCCAGGGAGGTGGCCGCCTTCTACATGAAGGGGCACCCGGGCGTGCAGATCGACGTCATGGAGGGGCAGAATTTTGAAGTCTATCCCAAGATGGTGAGTGCCCGTAAGCTCACTCCGAACCAGCCCCTGGTGCACTTCGGCTACAGCAACACCCAGTTTACCTACCAGGGGGACGTGGACGACATGTGGGAGGCTATCGACCCGGCGAACGTCCCCAACATGAAGAACATCCTGCCGGACTTCCACCGCCCGCAGAATAAAGGGATAGGGTTCTCCATGGCCCCCGTGGGCCTGATGTACAATACCCGCCTGGTCAAGGAGCCGCCCACTTCCTGGACGGACATGTGGCACCCCCGATTCAAGGGCAAGCTCACCTCCATCAAGTACGCCTGGTACGCCAACGGCCTGGTCATCGCCGCCCGGCTCAACGGTGGCAGCGAGAAGAACATTGACCCGGGCTTCAAGCTGTGGGCGGAGCACGCGGATCAGTTCGTGGCCTTTGCCAACAGCAACGTGGAAATCCGCGACCTGGTGGTGAAGGGGGACGCGCACCTGGCGGCCATGTTCGGCGGGAACGTCCTCACCTGGAAGAACGAGGGGGCGCCGCTGGAGTTCGTCATACCCCGGGAGGGGATGATCTCCTTCCCCCTCTTCCTGGTGGTGGTCAAGGGTGTGACCCCCACTCAGAAGCGCATCGCCGAGGAGGTGATCAACCTCATCCTCTCCGACCGCTGGCTGGCCCGCTGGGCGGTCCTGACCCTCTTCGTGCCGGCGACCAGGCACCAGGTGGCCCCGCCGAGCCTGCGCGCCCTGCCCATGTATGACCCGCAGGCCATCGCCCGGGCCATCACCCTGGACTGGGCCACCATCGCGGCCAATGAGGCCCGCTGGCGGGAGCGGTGGGACAAGGAAGTGGTGGCCCGGATGCGCCGCTAGCCGAGCCATGGACGTCGACGTCGAGCTGGTGGAGGTGACCAAGTACTTCGGCCCCGTGCGGGCCGTGGACGGGGTCTCCCTGCATATCCCCCGGGGGGAGTTCTTCTCCCTGCTGGGCCCCTCGGGGTGCGGCAAGACCACGACCCTGCGCCTGATCGGCGGCTTCGAGCTCCCCACCAGCGGCGTGATCCGCCTGCAGGGGCGGGACGTCACCGACCTGCCGCCTTACCGCCGTGCCACCAACATGGTCTTCCAGCAGCTGGCCCTCTTTCCGCACCTGGACGTCTTCGAGAACGTGGCCTTCGGCCTGCGCCTGCGCCGGGTCCCTGCGGCCGAGGTCTCCCGGCGGGTACGCCGGGTGCTGGAGCTGGTGGGCCTGGGTGGCTACGAGCGCCGCCTGATCCACCAGCTCTCCGGCGGGCAGAAGCAGCGGGTGGCCATCGCCCGCGCTTTGGTGAACGAGCCCGCCGTGCTGTTGCTGGATGAGCCCCTGGGCAGCCTGGACCTGAAGCTGCGCCTGGCCATGCAGGCGGAGCTGAAAGCATTGCAGCACCGGGTGGGCACCACCTTCGTCTATGTCACTCACGACCAGGGCGAGGCTCTGACCATGTCGGACCGCATTGCTGTGATGCGGGATGGGCGCGTGGAGCAGGTGGGCGTGCCTCAGGAGATCTACGGCCGGCCGCGCACCCGTTTCGTGGCCACCTTCATCGGGGAGGCCAACCTGCTGGAAGGGCGCGTCCTGGGGCGAAACGGCGACGGGCTGATCGTCGGCGTGGGCCCCTTCCAAGCGCAGGCCCGGGGGCAGAGTGCGCCGCCCGGCGGGACGGCGGTGACGGTGGCTGTTCGCCCGGAGCACGTCAAGGTGGGCGTTGCGGCTGCGGCCTGTGCCAACCGGTGGCCGGCCATCATCCGGGACCTGACGTTCATGGGTCCGGTGGTGCGCTGCCGTCTGGCGCTCGCTGGGGGCGTGGTGCTGACCGCCGAGCTGCACAACGACGAGGTGGCCGACCTGCGGGTGGGCGGGACCGTGACCGTGGGGTGGGCTCAGCAGCACGGAGTGGTGCTGCAAGAATGACCCTGGCCGCCCCGCGCACCGTCGTCCCCGTGCCGCACCTCTCCCGCCGCCTGCGCGCGCGCTACGCCCACCTGGGGCTGATGGCGCCGGCGCTGGCGGTGAGCGCCGCGGTCTTCTGGCTGGCCATGCTCATCCTGCTGGTGATGAGCGTCTACCCCTTCCTCGCCTCGGGCACCCCACGGCTCACCCTGGAGGCGTGGCGCAAGTTCCTCGGCGACAGCTACTACTGGGGGGTCGTCGGCACCACGGTCTACCTGGCCGCGCTGGTCACCGGGCTGGCGCTGCTCATCGGCTACCCCGCGGCCTATGCCATGAGCAAGATCCGCCGGCCGGCGCTGCTCCTGGGGGCCTACCTGATCCTCTTCTCGCCCATTCTGGTGAGCGTGGTGGTGCGCACCTACGGGTGGCTGCTGTTGCTGGGTCGGGAAGGAGCGGTGAACTACCTCCTGCGGGCCGCAGGGATGATCACCGAGCCGCTCCCCCTGATCTTCAACCTCACCGGGATCGTCATCGCCATGGTGCACATCCTCCTGCCCTTTATGGTCTTCCCCATCCTGGGCGTGATCAGCCAGCTGGGCCCGGAGATGAAGGAGGCGGCCATGGACCTGGGGGCGACGCGGTGGCAGACCTTCCGGCGGGTCACCCTTCCCCTGACCCTCCCCGGAGTGGTCTCCGGGGCCCAGATTGTCTTCACGCTCACCGTGAGCGCCTTCGTCACCCCTTTCCTCATGGGCGGGGGGAAGGTCCAGGTGCTGAGCGGCCTGATCTACCGCGACATGGAGGCGGTGAACCTGGGGTTCGCGTCGGTGACGGCCTTTGTCCTCCTGGGGCTGGCGGTGGCCATCCTCCTGCTGAGCAACCGTCTGGTCGGTCACATCTACGCCCGGGCGGAGGTGGAGCGGGTGTGAAGGCGCGGACGGATGCCGTGGTCGTGGCACTGCACCTGTGGCTTGGCACCGTGCTGCTCTTCATGCTGGCGCCGATTCTCTTCGTCTTCGTCTACGCCTTCAGCAGCGTCTCCTATGCCGTCTTCCCCCCTCCTGGCGTCTCCCTGCAGTGGTTCCACAAGCTCTTCACCCAGAGCGACCTGCTGCGTGCGGCGGCTAACTCGCTGCTTGTCGCCGCGGTGGCGACAGGCGTCAGCCTGCTGCTGGGAACGCTGGCCGCCCTGGGGCTGGTGCGCTACCGTTTCTTCGGCCGGGAGGCCCTCCGGGCGGTCTTCCTGGCACCGCTCACCGTGCCACGGATCGCCTTCGGCGTGGGCATTATGATCTACATGATCCTCCTGCGGCGCTTCGGGGGGCTGGACAGCCTGATCCTGGCCCACCTGATGGTCACCATGCCCTTCGTCATCTCCATCCTCTCGGCCAGCCTGGTGGCTGCGGAGCGCGTCCTGGAGGAGGCGGCCATGGATCTGGGCGCCACGCCCCTGCAGACCTTCTTCAAGGTGTCGCTGCCCCAGATCCGTACGGGCCTGTGGGTGAGCGGCTTCTTCGCCTTCATCATCTCCTGGGACCAGGTGGAGACTTCACTCTTCCTGGTGAAGACGGACAACGTGACGCTGCCAGTGGCCATGTTCTACTACGTGCAGCGCCACCAGGATCCGGTGATCGCCGCACTCTCCACCTTCCTCATCGCCCTGGCGGCAGTGCTGGGGGTCGCGGCCGTGCTCACGGCCAACCCGCGCGACCTCTCCCGGCTGCTGGGGGCGGGGGGCCGGTAACCCTAGGCGGCACTCGCGGCGGTCGAGGTTTCCTTGACGCATCCCCGGGCAGCCCGTACAATGGCGCTCGGTCTGCTGCATCCCCACAGGGGAAGGTGGTATTGCCGGATGGCGTCAGGAGCACGGTCACCGGATGAGGGTCGCCGCTGGCGGCTGGTGGACGCCGAGGGGCGTGTCCTCGGCCGGCTGGCCACCCAGGTGGCGACGGCCCTGCGGGGCAAGGACCGGCCGACATTTTCGCCGCACCAGGACTGCGGCGACTTCGTCGTGGTGATCAACGCGGCCAAGGTACGGCTGACCGGGAAGAAGCTGCAGCAAAAGCGGCTATATCGCCACTCCGGCTATCCCGGAGGGTTGCGCGCCGTCCCTTACGAGCGGCTGCTGCGTACCCACCTGGAGTGGGTGATCCGGGAGGCGGTGCGGGGGATGCTGCCCAAGAGCGCCCTGGGCCGGCGGCTGCTGCGCAAGCTGAAGATCTACCCGGGACCTACTCACCCGCACGCCGCGCAGCGGCCGCAGGAGGTGGGGCCGGGCCGGTAGCCAAAAGGGGGAGGACGAGACTGTGACAATGGTGATGGCTCAACCGCTGGCCCACGCCTCGGGAAGCCGCAAGGAGGCTCGCGCCCGGGTGTGGTTGCGGCCGGGCAGCGGGCGGATCCTGGTGAACGAGCGAGAGGTGGACGCCTACTTTCCCACAGCCGCCCTGCGCGCTGCCGTGCGCCGGCCGCTGGTCCTGGCCGGAGCGGAGGGACGATTCGACGTCTCCATCCACGTGGATGGAGGCGGGGTGCGCGGGCAGGCGGAGGCGGCGCGGCACGCTCTGGCCCGGGCGCTGCTGCGGGTGGACGAGGGACTGCGGCCGGTGCTGCGCGGCGAGGGGCTGCTCACCCGCGACCCCCGGATGAAGGAACGGAAGAAGTACGGGCGGAAGCGCGCCCGGAAGGGCTTCCAGTACAGCAAGCGGTAGCTGGTGGCGGGGTCTTCCCGCAGGAGGGTGGACCTCGGTCCACCCTCCTTTGCTTGTGGCGGGTCTTATGGCGATCTGGTGAGGGATCCTGCGGCGGATCCTGCCGGCGGAAGGGGAGGCCGGTAGCCGCCGTCGGCCGTGGGGCGGTGGGGGTCTGGGCGGAGGACGGGCCGTGACGGTGCGGGTGGTCATTCTCGGCGCGGGAGGGCGGGACTTCCACAACTTCAACGTGTACTTCCGGGAGCGGCCGGAGTACGAGGTGGTGGCCTTCACCGCCGCCCAGATCCCTGCCATTGAAGGGCGGGTCTACCCTCCAGCCCTGGCCGGGCCCCGCTATCCCAGCGGGATTCCCATCGTCGCTGAGAAGGAGCTGACCGACCTGATCCGCCGCCAGCGCGTGGACCAGGTGGTCTTCGCCTACAGCGACGTCTCCCACGAGCACGTCATGCACCTGGCCTCGCAGGCCCTGGCCGCGGGGGCCGGTTTCCGCATCCTGGGACCGGAGGAGACCATGCTCCGCTCACCCGTCCCGGTGATCGCCGTGGGGGCGGTGCGCACCGGTAGCGGGAAGAGCCAGACCGCCCGGCGGGTGGCGGCCATCCTGCGGGCGGCGGGCCGGCGGGTTGTAGTCATTCGCCACCCCATGGCCTACGGGGACCTGCTGCGGCAGCGGGTGCAGCGCTTCGCCACTCCGGAGGACCTGGACCGGGGCGCGCTGACCATCGAGGAGCGGGAGGAGTATGAACCCCATCTGGCCGCCGGGACGGTGGTCTACGCCGGCGTGGACTACGCCCAGGTAGTGCGCCAGGCGGCGGCGGAGGCCGAGGTCATCCTCTGGGACGGGGGCAACAACGACTTCCCTTTTATCCGCCCCGACTTCTTCATCGTCGTGGCCGATCCGCACCGCGCCGGGCACGAGCTCCGCTACCACCCCGGCGAGACCAACCTGCGCCTGGCGGACGTGGTGGTGATCAACAAGGTCGACACCGCGTCCCCGGAGAATGTGGCGGCGGTGCGGCGCAACGTGGCCGCAGTCAACCCCCGGGCGGTGGTGGTGGAGGCGGCCTCGCCCATCACCGTCACCCATCCGGAGGCGCTGACCGGGCGCACCGCGGTGGTGGTGGAGGACGGGCCCACCGTGACCCACGGGGAGATGCCCTACGGGGCCGGCCTGCTGGCGGCACAGCGGTACGGGGCGCGGGTGATTGACCCGCGCCCTTATGCCCGGGGCTCGATCCGCGAGGTGTACCGAGCCTACCCCCACCTGGACCGGGTCCTCCCGGCCATGGGCTACGGGAGGGAGCAGATCGCCGAGCTGGAGGCCACGCTACAGCAGGCGGAGGCGGAGGTGGTGGTCAGCGGGACGCCGGTGGACCTGCGGCGGGTAGTCCGCCTGGACAAGCCCATCGTGCAGGTGACCTACGAGCTGGAGGAACGGGGCTCACCCACCCTGGCGCAGCTGGTGGAGCAGTGGCTGGCCGGGGTGCCGGGGAGCGAGGGGAGGCGGGGGAGATGATGGATCTGCGCGGACGCGACCTGGTCTCCATGGACGACCTGAGCGCGGAGGAGCTGTGGGCGGTGCTGGACTTCGCCCGCGACCTGAAGCGCCGCTGGGAGCGGGCCGACCGTCCCCAGCCCCTGACCGGCCGCATGCTGGCCATGATCTTTGAGAAACCGTCGCTGCGCACCCGGGTGACCTTCGAGGTGGCCATGTACCAGCTGGGCGGGGCGTCCATCTACCTGGCCCCCCAGGACGTCCAGCTCGGTGTGCGGGAGACGGTTCCTGACGCCGCACGCAACCTGGAGCGGTGGGTGGACGTGATCATGGCCCGCACCTTCTCCCACCAGACGGTGGTAGAGCTGGCGGAGCATGCGCGCATCCCGGTGATCAACGGCCTCTCCGACCGGGAGCACCCCTGCCAGACGCTGGCAGATCTGCTTACCCTCTACGAGCGCTTCGGAGGGTTCAAGGAAATCACGCTGGCCTGGGTGGGGGACGGCAACAACGTCTGCCATTCGCTCCTGCTGGGCGCAGCCAAGGTGGGGCTGACCGTGCGCGTGGCCACCCCGCCGGGGCACGCTCCTGATCCCGCCATCCTGCAGCGTGCCCAGGCGCAGGCCCGCAGCAGCGGGGCGACCATCACCCTGACCATGGACCCCGAAGAGGCGGTGCGGGGGGTGGACGTGATCTACACCGACGTCTGGGCCAGCATGGGTCAGGAGCATGAGCGCGCCCAGCGGCTGCAGCTCTTCCGCCCCTATCAGGTGAACGCAGCGCTGCTGCGGCTGGCGCGTCCCGAGGCGGTGGTGATGCACTGCCTGCCGGCACACCGCGGGGAGGAGATCACCGCCGAGGTGCTGGACGGACCGCAGGCCATTGTCTTCGACCAGGCGGAGAACCGGCTGCACGCGCAGAAGGCGCTGCTGGCGATGATACTGTAGAGGGAGAGAGGGTCCATGCCCCGCCTCCTGGACCTGCTGGACATCCTGCTGGTGACCGTCCTGGTCTACCAGTTGCTCCTGCTCATCCGGGGCACCCGGGCGGTGCAGCTGGTCATGGGGCTGGTAGTCCTCTTCGTCCTCTACGCCGTCAGCCGCGTGCTGGGGCTGGTCACCCTGAACTGGCTGCTCTCCTACGTGGGCATCGTCATACCCATCGCCTTCCTCATCCTGTTCCAGCCCGAGCTGCGGCGGATGCTGGAGCAGCTGGGGCGGGGCGGAGTGCTCAGCACCGCCTTCGGCACCCCCCTGGGGCGGGAGGAGGCCATCCGCCTGGTCAGCGATGTGGCCCGGGCGGCGCGCGTGCTGGCCATCCGCCGCACGGGCGCCCTGATGGTCCTGGAGCGCAACACCGGCCTGACCGACGTGGTGGAGACAGGGATCCGCGTGGACGCCGCCGTCACCGTCCCCCTGCTGCTGACCATCTTCTACCCCCACACCCCGCTGCACGACGGGGCAGTGATCATCCGGGGGAACCGGGTGCTGGCGGCGGCCTGCCTGCTGCCGCTTTCCGAGAACCCCGCGCTGAGCAAGACGCTGGGGACGCGGCACCGCGCCGCCCTGGGGATCAGCGAGCAGAGCGACGCCGTGGCCGTGGTGGTCTCGGGGGAGACCGGCGCCATATCAGTGGCCAGGGAGGGGGAGCTGCGCCGCGGGCTCTCGGAGGAGGAACTGAAGGTCTACCTGCTCGGCCTGGTCGGCCCCCATCCGGGCAGGCCGTTGCCCTGGTGGCCGTGGCGCCGGGCAGCCGAAGGACGCTAGACCATGCGGCGGCTGAACGCGGTCATCGGCGAGCGGTGGTTGCTCTTCCTGCTCTCCCTGGCCATCGCCACCGCCCTGTGGTTTTCCGTGCGGGAGGGGCCGCGCCAGGTCATCTTCCCCGAGCGCCCGGGGGCGGTGCTGCGCACGGTGGCGGTGGTGCCCACGCTGGTCGGCGCTCCGGCTGAGGGCTTCGCCGTGCGCGCCGTGGAAGTGCGGCCGCCCGTGGTCACGCTGGCCGGGCCCCTGGACGTGCTGCAGGGGCTGGACCGGGTCTCCACCGCCGCGGTCACCATTCAGAACGCGCGCAGCGATGTCACCCGCACCGTGGAGCTGCGTCTGCCTCCACAGATCCGCTCCATCGGTGCCGTCGCCGTCAGCGTGCGCATCGGCCCGGCCACGCTGCGCTCCCTGGTGCGGGAGATGCCGGTGCAGCTGCAACGCCTCCCCGAAGACCTGCGCGCCATGGTAGAGCCGACAGCGGTCACGGTGGAGGTGGAGGGGCCTCCGGAACTGGCCGCCTCGCTACGCCCCTCGGACCTGCGGGTGGTCGTGGACGCGGCAGCCATGGCCCCCGGCGCCTACCGGGTGCGACCGCAGGTGCAGGTGCCCTCGGGTGTGCGCGTGGTCGCGCTCCAGCCGCCGGAGATCCTGGTGACGGTGCGTCGCCACGCCCCGTGAGTGCTGGTAGCCGCCCCGGGCGGCTGTTTGGCACCGACGGCATTCGTGGGGTGGCCAACCGCGACCTCACGGCGGAACTGGCCCTGCGCGTCGGCCGCGCCCTGGTGGCCACCCTGGGGCGCGGCGCCTACCTGCTGGGACGGGACACGCGCCTCTCCGGGCCGATGCTGGAGGCGGCCATCGCCGCAGGGATCTGCGCCGGGGGCGGCGACGTGGAGCGCGGCGGGATCCTCCCCACCCCGGCGGTGGCCTTCCTCACGCGCCACCTGGGCCGTCCCGGGGGTATCGTCCTGTCCGCCTCACACAACCCCATCGAGGACAACGGCATCAAGCTCTTCGGTCCGGACGGCTTCAAGTTCCCCGACGAGGTAGAGGAGCGTATCGAGGCGGCCATGGGACGGGAGGAGCCGGCGCCCTGGGGGAGAGGGGTGGGAGGCGCCCGCGATCTGCCGCAGGCGGAGGACCTCTACCTGGAGTACCTGCTGGGCCTGGGGCTGCGGCCGCCGGGAGGGCTGCGCGTGGTCGTGGACTGCGCCTTTGGGGCCGCCTACCGCGTGGCGCCGCGGCTGTGGCGGGCGCTGGGGGCGGAGGTGGTGGCCCTGCATGCAGAAGCCGACGGGGGGAGGATCAACGTGGGTTGCGGCTCCACCCACCCGGAGCTGTTGCAGCAGGCGGTGGTCTCCTCCGGTGCACAGGTGGGCTTTGCCCACGACGGGGACGCCGACCGCGTCATCGCCGTAGACGAACGCGGGGAGGTGGTGGACGGCGATGCCATAATGGCCATTTGCGCCAGCTACCTGGCCGCGCGGGGGGCGCTGCCGGGTGGCGTGGTGGTGGCCACGGTGATGAGCAACCTGGGCCTGGAGCGGTACCTGGCCGGCGAGGGCATCCGCCTGGAACGGACGCAGGTGGGCGACCGTTACGTCCTGGAACGAATGCGCCAGCTGGGAGCGGCGCTGGGCGGTGAGCAAAGCGGGCACGTTATCTTCCTGGAGAGGGCCACCACCGGCGACGGCCTGGTCACCGCCCTGCACCTGGCGCACATCATACGGGAGAGCGGGCAACCGCTGTCCGCGCTTGGCGCCGGGTTCACCCGCTACCCGCAGGTCCTGCGCAACGTCCGCGTGGCCGACCGCAGCGCCTGGTCCGAGGACGAAGAGGTGCGCGCTGCCCTGGATGCGGCTGAGGGGCGCCTGGGCCAGCGGGGGCGCATCCTGGTGCGACCCAGCGGGACGGAGCCGCTGGTGCGGGTAATGGTCGAGGCGGAAGAGGCGGCGGAGGCCGATGAGATAGCCGGGGCGGTGGCGCAGGTGATCGCCCGGCGACACGGTGATCCGGCCGGAGGGGAGAGCTATGGCGCGTGAGGAGCGCGCGCTGCCCCCTGCGGGCCTGCCGGTCGTGGACCTGCTGGGGGTGCCGGTACACCCCATCTCGCTGCCCGAAGCGGTGGCGTTTCTGGAGGAGGCCGTGGTCCGCCGACGGCCGGCGACCGTGATCTCGCTGAACGGGGCGCTGCTGGTACGGGCGCTACGAGACCGCCAGCTCCGCGAAGCGGTCTGCGCCGCCACTCTGGTCATCCCCGACGGCGTGGGCGTCGTGCTGGCGGCGCGCATCCTGGGCGTCCCCCTGCACCGTCGCCTCCCAGGGGTGGACCTGGCGGAGGCGCTGTGCGCCGCGGTGGCCGCGCGATGCGGCCGGGTCTTCCTCCTGGGCGCCGCCCCGGGGGTGGCCGAAGCCGCGCTGGAGAGGTTGCGGCAGCGGTACCCGGGGCTGGAGGGCGTCGGGGTGGCCCACGGCTTTTTCCGCCCGGAGGAGGAGGCGGCGCTGCTGGCGCGCATCGCGCGGGCGCGACCGGACGTCCTCCTGGTGGCGCTGGGCGCACCCCGCCAGGAGCAGTGGATGCATCAACACGCGCCGGCGCTGGGCGTGCCGGTGGTCATGGGGGTAGGGGGCACTCTGGACGTGCTGGCGGGTCGGGCGCGACGCGCGCCGCGCTGGGTGCAGACCCTGGGCCTGGAGTGGCTCTACCGTGCGGCCCGTGAGCCGTGGCGCTGGAGCGTGGTCAGGACGATCCCGCCGTTGTTCCTGGTTGCCCTGCGGGAGCGCCTGCGCGCGGCCCGCCGCTACCGCTCGCGAACAATCCGTTCCGGAGGGACGGCGGCGCCTGATCCGGCCCTGCGGCCCGGCACCAGGAGCCGCCCCGGGAGCACGGCGAAATGAGAGGGTGCGTGGGTGGTGCCTGGATGATAGGGTGAGAGGAGGTGAGAGCGGCACCGGAAGACACGGAGCCGTGCCGCAGCGCCTGATCCTCTTCCGCTACCACCGCAAGCGGGGTTCTGCTGCCGAACGGCAGGTAGCGGGGGAGGATGACGAGGGAGGGGACCTCGGAGCTTTCGGCGGGTGACCCTAGGCCTGGTCCGGGCCTGCACGGCCTCCGCTCCAGCACGCCACGGAGCCGGAGGGAAGGGGATGCGCAAACCCCGGCGGTGACGCCGGCCCAACCGCCCCCCGGGACGTCATGGCGACAACCCAGGGCATATTCTTTCCTGGTGCCCGCGAGGCGGAGGGTTCCTATGTGTGGCATCGTCGGATACGTCGGTCATCGTGATGCCCTGCCCATCCTGATAGACGGGTTGCGCCGCCTGGAGTACCGCGGCTACGACTCCGCGGGGGTGGCGGTGCTGCAGGACGGTCAGATCGTGGTGCGTAAGACCGCCGGGAAGCTGAGCCGCCTGGCCGAGCTCACCGCGCGCGCCCCGGCGCGGGGGCAGGTGGGGATCGGGCACACCCGCTGGGCCACCCACGGCGTTCCCACCGACGAGAACGCCCACCCGCACACCGACTGCAGCGGGCAGATCGTGGTCATTCACAACGGGATCATCGAGAACTTCCTCACCCTGCGGGAAGGGCTGCAACGGCGGGGGCACCACTTCCGCTCGGACACGGACACCGAGGTCGTCGCTCACCTCATCGAGGAGGCCTACGCGGGCCTGCCGCAGACGGGGCAACGCCTGCAGGAGGCGGTGCGCCAGGCGATCCGCCAGACCACCGGGGCATACGCCATCGTGGTGCTGGCCCGGGCTCACCCTGACCGCATCGTCGCCGTGCGCCAGGTCAGCCCCCTGATCGTGGGGCGGGGCCGCGGTGAGACCATGCTCGCCTCCGATGTGCCGGCTCTGCTGCCCTACACCCGCGAGGTGATGGTCATCGAGGACGGCGAGATGGCCGTGCTGACGCCGGAGCAGGTGGAGATCACCGACCTGGAGGGCCGTCCTCGCTTCCGGCCGGTCCTCCACATCACCTGGGATGCGGAGATGGCGGAGAAGGGTGGCTACCCCCACTTCATGCTCAAGGAGATCCACGAGCAGCCGCGCGCCCTGGCGGATACCATCATGGGGCGGCTGGACGCCGCAGGACGGGTAGAGCTGGAAGGGATCCAGGCGCCGGCGGAGTTCCTCTCGTCGCTGCAGAAGATCTGGATGATCGCCTGCGGGACCGCCTACCACGCCGCTCTGGTCGGCCGCTGGCTGATTGAGCACCTGGCGCGTCTGCCCGTGGAGGTGGACCTGGCCAGTGAGTTTCGCTACCGCAACCCTCTGGTGGCGGGGACGACGTGGTCCATCGCCATCAGCCAGTCGGGGGAGACGGCGGACACCCTGGCGGCGGCACGTGAGGCCAGGCGCCGCGGCTCCCGCCTGCTGGCGGTGACCAACGTGGTGGGCAGCACCCTGGCCCGGGAGGCGGACGACCTGCTCTACACCCGCGCCGGGCCGGAGATCGCCGTGGCCAGCTCCAAGGCCTACCTGACCATGCTGGCGGCGCAGGTGATGCTGGCCGTGGACCTGGCGCAGCGCCGCGGCAGTGCCGACCCCACAGTGCTGGAGGAGCTGCTTCAGGGGCTGCGCGCGCTCCCCGGCAAAGTACAGGCCGCCCTGGCCCTGGAGGAGCAGGTGGCCGCCCTGGCGCAGCGCTACCGCCATGTGGAGCACCTCTTCTTCATCGGCCGGGGGCTGGACTACGCCGTGGCCATGGAAGGCTCTCTGAAGCTGAAGGAGATCTCCTACGTGCACTCCGAGGCCCTGGCCGCCGGCGAGCTGAAGCACGGCACCCTGGCGCTGGTGGTCCCGGGGGTCCCGGTCTTCGCCCTGGTGACTCAGAGCCATGTCTACGACAAGACGGTGTCGAATATCCAGGAGGTGAAGGCGCGCGGAGCGGAGGTGGTGGCGGTGGCCTACGATGACGACGCACAGATCGCCCGCCACGCGGACCACGTCATCCGGATCCCGCGGGTGGCCGATCTTCTGGCGCCGCTGGTGGCCATCCCGCCGCTACAGCTCTTCGCCTATTACGTGGCCCGGGAGCGCGGCCACGACATTGACCAGCCGCGCAACCTGGCCAAGAGCGTGACGGTGGAATGAGCGGGGAAGCACCTGGCATCGACCCGGAACTACTGCGCATCCTGGCCTGTCCCGTGGACAAGGCCCCGGTGGAACTGCACGGCGACCGCATTGTCTGCACACACTGCGGGCGCCGCTACCCCATCCGGGACGGCATCCCGGTCATGCTGGTGGAGGAGGCGGAGCTGCCGTAGGTCCCTGGGGGAGTCCGCCGCCGGCGAATCCCGGAGAGGCCCGCTTCCTGCGCGGCGCCCACGGCAGAGGACGGATGGAGATCGCGGGTGTCGGTGTAGACATCGTGGAGGTGGATCGGCTGCAGGCGGCGCTGCACCGCCGGGGCGACCGCCTGCTGCACCGGCTCTTCACCGCGGAGGAGCTGGCCCGGGCCCGCCCCGCCCGGGCCCGGCTGCAGCGCCTGGCCGCCCGCTTTGCCGCCAAGGAGGCGGTGATGAAGGCGCTGGGGGTGGGGTGGCGCGGCGTGGGGTGGCGGACCATCGAGATCCGCACCGACCCCCAGGGCAGGCCCGCCGTCATTCTGCACGGCGCGGCGCAGCGACTGGCGGAGGCACGCGGTGTGGCCGAGGTGCTGGTCTCGCTCACCCACAGCGGCTCGCTGGCGGCGGCCAGCGCGGTGGCCCTGCGGTGGTGACCGCCCGTCGTGTGCGTGGTCTGAGCGAGGGGCAGAAGACGCGAAGAGGGACGCGAGCTTTCTGCGGCTTTTCACCGTCTTCGGCCGCACCGCCGGTTCCTACTGCCCACAGGGCTGATCTCGGGAGTTACCCCCCGAGAAGACCCACGCGGCTGTCAGAGTCCACGTGCGCGACGTTTGACTCGGCTATTTCGCCGGGAGGCTCGCGCCCCTCTGCAAGGCACGGTAGCATCGCTTTCTCGGGGCGTCAATCCCGAACCTTCGTTCATCGGCTGTGAGTGCTGTGGATAGTGTGGGCAAGGAGCAAGGGGATGGTCCCGGTGCCGGGGAAACACCATCTGGAATGTATGCGCTGACCAGCGCAGAGATGGCCGAGCTGGACCGCCGCGCGGCGGAGGAGCTCGGCATGTCTTCCGCGCTCCTGATGGAGAACGCCGGGCGGCGGGTCGCGGAGGTGGTGGCCGGGGTGGTCTCCCCCCGCGGAAGGCGCTGCGTGGTCCTGGCCGGCAAGGGGAGCAACGGGGGCGACGGACTGGTGGCCGCGCGCTACCTGGCCGCCCGCGGCTGGCAGGTTGAAGTCTTCCTCCTGGCCCGGGAAGACGAGGTGACGGGTGAGCCCCGGCGGAACCTGGCACTGGCCAGGGAGGCCGGCGTGGAGGTCGCGCCGGTGGTGAGCACGGCGCTGGCAGGAGTGCGGGAGCGCGTGCGGGGGGCGGATGTGATCATCGACGCCATCTTCGGCACGGGGTTCCGCGGGCAGCCCATGGGGCTGGCGGCAGAGCTCATCGAGGTGGCGAACGCTGCCGCCGTGCCCGTGGTAGCGGTGGACATCCCCTCAGGTGTGGACGCCGACAGCGGCGCGGTGCGGGGGGTGGCAATCACGGCGGCGGCCACGGTGACCATGGGCTGGCCCAAGGTCGGCCTCCTGGTCTACCCGGGCGCCGCCTGCGTCGGCCAGCTCTACGTGGCCGACATCGGCTATCCCCCGGCGCTCCTGGAACGCGTCCGCCCCGGGACGCGCGCGGTCACGGCCGAGATGGTGCGGGAGGCACTTCCCCCGCGGCGTGCGGACAGCCACAAGGGGACCTACGGACGCGTCCTGGTCCTGGCCGGCTCGGTGGGGTTCTCCGGCGCGCCTTCCCTGTGCGCGCTGGGAGCGTTGCGGGCCGGTGCTGGTCTGGTCACGCTGGCGGTGAGCGAGTCCATCTACCTCATCGTGGCCGCGCGGGAGTTCGAGGCGATGCCCCACCCGCTGCCCGCGGAGGATGGCGGGGTGGGGGAAAGCGCCTGGGGCCGCCTGGCAACCCTGGCCGCCGACGCCGACGTCCTGGCGGTGGGCCCCGGTCTGGGGCGCCGACCGGGGGTGGCGGCGCTGCTGCGGCGGCTGCTGGCGGAGAGCACCACGCCCCTGGTTCTGGACGCGGACGCCCTCAACGTGCTGGCGGGTGCTCAGGACGTCCTGGCAGGCAGCCGTGCGGAGAAGATCCTCACGCCGCATCCTGGAGAGATGGCCCGGTTGCTGGGCTCCACCACCGCGGCGGTGCAGGAGGACCGGCTGCGCGCAGCGCGGGAGGCCGCGCGCCGTTTCTCGGCGGTGGTGGTCCTCAAAGGGGCGCGTACCGTCGTCGCCGCACCCGACGGGCAGACCTGCATCGTCCCTGTGGGCAATCCCGCCATGGCCACAGGCGGGATGGGCGACGTCCTCACCGGTGCCATCGCAGCTCTGGTCGGCCAGCGCCTCCCGCTGCTGGCTGCCGCCTGGGCCGGGGCCTACCTGCACGGTCTGGCCGGCGACCTGGTGGCCGAGCAGGTGGGGCCGGCCGGAATCCTGGCCCGGGAGGTGGCGGATGCGCTGCCCCGGGCGCGCGCCGCCCTGCACCGGGGGCCCCCGCCGGGGCCGATCCACGTCCTGAGGTGAGGTGATCCCCCTGAAAGACGCCCGCGCCCCTGCCCACCCGGTGACTGTGACCAGGGCCGGTAACCGCGTGGCCTTCCAGGGCGAGCCGGGGGCCTACAGCGACGAGGCCATCGCCGCCAGCCGGGGCGAAGTGGAGCGTCTGCCCTGCCGCACCCTGCGAGAGGTCTTCTCGGCCGTAGAGTCGGGAGCCGCCGAAGAGGGCATCGTCCCTGTGGAGAACTCCTACGCCGGCAGCATCAACGAGACCTACGATCTCCTCCTGGCGTCCCCGCTGCACATCGTCGGGGAGGTGACGCACCGCGTGGACCACTGCCTCCTGGCCCTCCCCGGAGAGACGCTGCACACGGTGCGCCGGGTGCTGTCCCACCCTCAGGCCCTGTGGCAGTGCGAGGAGTTCCTTCGGGCGCACGGGCTGCACCCTGTGCCCGAGTACGACACCGCGGGAGCGGCGCGTCGCGTGGCCCAGGAGCGCCTGGCGCACACCGCGGCCATCGCCGGGCGCCTGGCGGCCCGCCTCTACGGGCTGGAGGTCCTGGCGGAATCGATCCAGACCGCTTCGGACAACCTGACGCGCTTCCTCTTCCTGAGCCGCACCCCGGCCCCGCCCCTGGAGGAGGCCAAGACTTCCATCGTCTTCGGTACGGAGAACGTCCCCGGCGCGCTGTACCGGGCGCTGGGTGCGTTCGCCCGCCGCGGGCTCAACCTCTCCAAGCTGGAGTCCCGCCCGGCGCAGCAGCGCGCAAGCGGCGGGGCGCCCTGGGAGTACTTCTTCTATGTGGACGTGGAGGCGCACGTGGAGGCCCCGCTCATGGGAGAGGCCCTGGCCGAGCTGCGCGGCGCCACCACATTCCTCCGCGTCCTGGGCTCCTATCCCCGGGCGCGGCGGTGAGGGCGTTGCGCCCACGGCAGGAGGCACGAGCGGAAAAGGAGGCATGAAGCAATGCAACTGGGCCACCTGCCCCGGGTGCCCCTGGCGGTCCGCCCCACACCGCTGCAGGAGGCGCCCCGGCTGTCTGCGTACCTGGGCGGACCGCGCATTCTGATCAAGCGGGACGACCTCACCGGCCTGGCGCTGGGCGGGAGCAAAGCGCGCAAGCTGGAGCTGCTGCTGGGTCAGGCCCGGGTCCAGGGCGCCGACGTGCTGGTCACCGTGGGCGCCCCCCAGTCCAACCACGCCCGCATGACCGCCGCTGCGGCGCGCCTCTTGGGCTGGGAGGCCATTCTGGTCCTGGCCGGGGAGGAGCCGGACGAGGTCCAGGGCAACCTCCTGCTGGACCGGCTCTTCGGCGCGCAGGTGCGGCTCATCAACACCACGGAGGAGTACGTGGTCATGGGGGTGGTGCAGGACCTGGCGCGGGAGCTGGCGGCGGCGGGACGACGGCCGTACATCATCCCCCGCGGCGGTTCCACGGGACTGGGCGCGGCCGCGTACCTGGAGGCGGGGATCGAGGCGTTTGCCCAGCTCAACGCCCTGGGTGCCCGCGCCGACGCCATCGTCCACGCCAGCACCTCCGGCGGCACGCAGTCCGGGCTGCTGGCTGCGGCCAGGTGGACCCACTCCGGCGCCCGGGTGGTCGGGATCAGTGCCGGGCCGCCGCGGGAGGTGGTGGTGCAGCGCGTCGTGGGGATTGTCCGCGACCTGGCGGAGGTGGTGCGCACGGAGTGGGCGGTCCACCCCGAGGACGTGCTCGTCCACGACGAGTACGTAGGGGAGGGCTACGGCATCCTCACCCCTGAGACGGTGGAGGCCATCAAGGTGGTGGCGCGGACGGAGGGGATCCTCCTCGACCCGGTCTACACCGGCAAGGCCATGGCCGGTCTGATCGACCTGATCCGCCGCGGGGTCTTCACCCGTGAGCAGACCGTGCTCTTCTGGCACACCGGCGGTCAGCCAGCGTTGTTTGCCCACGCGCGGACGCTGTCCGCGCCGGACTGATGGGCCCGGGGGGCGGGAACCCTCCCGTCCTGGCCGAAGTGCGCCGCGGTGGGGCGGTGGAGAGCCTCCACCGGGGCGCTGTGGTGGCTACAGACGCTGCCGGGCGGGTGCTCGCCGCCTGCGGCGACCCGACCCTGCGGGCCTTCGCCCGCTCAGCCCTCAAGCCGGTCCAGGCGCTGCCGCTGGTGGCCGACGGGGGCACGAGGTGCTTCGAGCTGACGCGCTCCGAGCTGGCGGTGATCTGCGCCTCCCACGCCGGCGAGGCGATGCACGTGGCAGCGGTGCGCTCGATCCTGCGCAAGGTAGATCTGGACGAGCAAGCGCTGCAGTGCGGCGGCCACTGGCCCCTGCACCAGCCCACCGCCGAGGCCATGCGTGCCCGTGGCGAGGCGCCCGGCCCGATCCACGACAACTGTTCGGGTAAGCACGCGGGGATGCTGGCGCTGGCCCGGCTCCACGGCTGGGACCCCGCCACCTACCGCCGCCCGGACCACCCGGTGCAGCAGCGCATTCGCGAAGCCGTGGTCGCGCTGTGCGGCAGCTCCGAGGCTGTGGCCACGCCGCGGACCGACGGTTGCGGGGTCCCCACCTACTACCTGTCGCTGCAAAACCTGGCCACAGCCTTCGCCCGCCTGGCCGCGCCGGAGGTCCTCCCGCTGCCGTGGAGCGACGCCGCCCGCTGCGTGGTGGGGGCGATGACGGCCTTTCCCGAGATGGTGGGCGGCACCGGCCGGCTGGACAGTGTGCTCATGGGGGTGGGGGAGGGCCGCCTGGTGGTGAAAGGTGGAGCCGAAGCCATTGTGGCGGTGGCGGCGCCTCCGAGGCGCCTGGGCCTGGCGCTGAAGATCGAGGACGGCAGCGCCCGCGCCGTCGCCCCGGTGCTGATCGAGGTGCTGCGCCAGCTGGCCCTCCTCAGCGAGGACGGCATCCGCATCCTGGCTCCGCTGCACCGGCCCGCGGTGCTTGACCGCCGGAACGCCCGGGTGGGCGAGATCGTTGCCGTGCTGCACCTGGAATCTCCGCTGGGCCTGGAGCCTTCCCCCACTTCGTGACCGCGCTTCGGGCATCCGGCGCGCCCGGGGTGGGCCCGATCCCGGCGCGGCGACTGCGGGGAGGGTACAATACAACCTGTGGAGATCCCCCAGTCATTTCGGGAGCTGGCCCAGACCATGGAGGCGGTGGCGCAGACCTCCCGCCGGGGAGAGAAGGTCGCCCGCCTGGCAGAGTATCTTCGCGCCCTGGACGATGAGAGTCTGGCCACAGCCTGCACCTTCCTCACCGGGGCGGCCTTCCCGGCCGGCGACGCCCGCCGGCTGAATGTGGGCTGGGCGGCACTGGTGGACGTCCTGCTGGCGCTGGCGGGCACCGGCGAGGAGGCGCTGCACGACGCCTACCTGCGCCATGGGGACCTGGGCGACGTGGCGGAGGAGCTCTTTGCCGCCCGTCCCGCTCCTGTGCAGCCGCTGACGCTGGCGGGTGTGCGCACCGCCTTCGAGGCCATGGCCGCGGCGTCGGGGGCCGGGTCGCGGGGACTGAAGGTGGCCGCCCTGCGGGACCTGCTGGATGCGGCCACCCCCCTGGAGGCAAAGTACCTGGTGAAGATCATCACCTCGGACCTGCGCGTGGGCGTGAAGGCGGGTCTGCTGGAGGAGGCGGTGGCCGCGGCCTTCGCCCCGCAGTCGCCGGGCGGAGCACCGCGCGCGCTGCTGCCCCTGGTCCGCCGAGCCCACATGCTGCTCGGCCAGGTAGGCGAGGTGGCGGTGCTGGCGCGGCGGGGACGGCTGGAGGAGGCGCGGCTGGCGCTGTTCCATCCCTTCCACTTCATGCTGGCGGAGACCATCTTCGCCCCGGAGGAGGCGTTTGGGCCGGGGCGCCGGGCGCTGGGGACCGCGCTGCTGGTGGAGGACAAGTACGATGGGATCCGGGCGCAGGTGCACGCAGGCGACGGGCGGGTGACCATATTCTCCCGTACGCTGGACGACGTCACCGCCTCCTTCCCCGAGCTGCTGCCGGCGCTGCGGGGGCTGGCCGGCCGCTATATCGTCGACGGGGAGATCCTGGCCTGGCGGGGGGACCGCCCGCTGCCCTTCTCCCTGCTGCAGCAGCGGCTGCGGCGGAAGGAGCCCGGTGCTCTGGTCGACCGCATTCCGGTAGTCTTCTTCGTCTTCGACTTATTGCACCTGGAGGGGACCGACCTGCTGGCGGCACCACTGGCGGACCGGCGCAGGCGTCTGGAGGAGCTGCGCTACTTTGGGCCGGTCCGGCCCTCTTTGGCCACGGTGGCGCAGGACGCAGACCACCTGGCGCGACGCTTCCGCGAAGCCCGGGCCAGGGGCAACGAGGGACTGGTGGTGAAGCGCCTGGACTCCGCCTACGCACCGGGTCGTCGCGGCAGGCAGTGGATGAAGTGGAAGGAGGAGCTGGCCTCGCTGGACGTGGTGGTGGTGGCCGCGGAGCACGGGCACGGGCGGCGGGCCGGAGTTCTCTCCGACGTCACCTTCGCGGTGCGTGACGGCGGGCGGCTGGCCACCATCGGCAAGGCGTACTCCGGGCTCACCGACCGGGAAATCGCGGAGCTGACCCGCTGGTTTCACGCGCATACGGTGGCGGACCTGGGGCGGGTGAAGGTGGTCCAGCCGGAGGTGGTCCTGGAGGTGGCGTTCGATGCGGTGACCCGCAGCGGGCGGCACGACTCCGGCTTTGCCCTGCGGTTCCCCCGCATCAAGCGCTGGCGGCAGGACAAGACGCCTGCGGAGGTCAACACCCTGGACGACGTGCGGCGCATCTACGAGCGCCAGGTGGTCCGTCCCCGGGGCGAGGAGGAACGGGTGGGAAGCCCGGCCGGTGGTGCCGGTGGAGGAGGCGAGCGGCGGTGGTGAGCGCGGGGAGGGACGGCCTGGATCTGCGCGTTGCCCTGCGCGCGGGCAAGGGGCTGCTGGCTGCGCTGGTGCTCCTGCCGCTAGTGGGCCCGATGCTGGCGCTCCCGCTGCTCCTGCCCCAGGTGCTGGCGACGCCGCAGGCGACCGCCGTTGCCACCGTTTACCGCATTGACGTGGAGGGAGTAATCGCCCCCTCCACGGCCCGCTACATCATGCGGGCCATCCGGCACGCGGAGGAGGAGCGGGCAGAGGCGCTGCTCATTCGCCTGGACACTCCCGGCGGCCTGCTCAAGTCCATGGACGACATCACCAAGGCCATGCTCAACAGTGCGGTGCCCATCATCGTCTACGTGGCGCCGCAGGGGGCGCGCGCTGCCTCCGCCGGGGTCTTCGTCACCTTCGCGGCGAATGTGGCCGCCATGGCCCCGGCGACCCGCATCGGTGCGGCGCATCCGGTGGCCGTGGGGCAGGGCGGGCAGGGGGAGCAGGACAGGACGCTGCTGGAGAAGGTGACCAACGACGCCGTGGCCAACATCCGCGGACTGGCCCGGCGCCGCGGCCGGAACGCCGATTGGGCGGAGAAGGCGGTGCGGGAGAGTATCTCGGCCGACGAGGAGGAGGCGGTGCGCCTGGGGGTGGTGGATCTGGTGGCCCGCAGTGAGGGCGACCTGCTGCGCGCACTGGACGGCCGGGCGGTGACCACGGCCGAGGGGCCGGTGACACTGCGTACCCGCCGTGCCCGGGTGGTGCCGTTGCGCATGGACATCACCGAGCAATTCCTCAACCTGCTCTCCGACCCCAACATCGGCTTCATCCTGCTGAACATCGGTATCATCGGTGTGCTGGCCGAGCTGTACAATCCCGGGCTGATCCTCCCCGGGGTGGTGGGGGCCATCGCCCTGGTCCTGGGCCTGGCCTCCTTTGCCATCCTGGAGGTCAACGCGGCGGGACTGGTGCTCATCGCGCTGGCCGTGGTCATGTTCATCGCCGACCTGAAGATCCCCGGACACGGCGTGCTCACCTTTGGGGGAGTGGTCGCCTTCATCTTCGGAGCGATCCTGCTCACCTCGCGTCAGGCTCCCTTCCTGCGTATCTCCCTGCAGCTGATCCTGGGTGTGGCCGCCCTGCTGGCGGCGTTCTTCCTCTTTGCCGTGGGGGCCGGGATCCGGGCTCAGCGCGCGGTGGTGCGTAGCGGGGCGGAGGGGCTGGTGGGGGCGGTGGGCGTGGCCCGCACGGTGCTGGACCCCGAGGGGATGGTCTACGTGCGCGGCGAGATGTGGACGGCGCGGGCGGAAGGCCGCCGCATCGACGAGGGTGAACGCGTGCGTGTGGTGGGGATGGAGGGGCTGACGGTGCGCGTGCGGCCCGAGGAGTCGTGAGCGTCGTCATCTGTACAGGAAGTGAGAAGGAGACCCTCCAGGTCGGCCGGCTGCTGGGCCGCCACCTGCGCCGCGGGGATGTGGTGGCCTTAAGCGGCGAACTGGGCACGGGCAAGACAGTCCTGGCACGGGGCATCGCCGCGGGAGCCGGCGCGGCCGGGTACATCGCCAGCCCCACCTTCACCCTGATCCGCGAGTACGCCGGCCCTGTGCCCGTCTACCACGTGGACCTCTTCCGCCTGGAGCCAGCGGAGGCCGCCGAGCTGGGGCTGGAGGAGCTGGTGGAGCGGGGGATCACCGTGATCGAGTGGGCGGAGAAGGCGGCGCCCCTGCTGCGCCCTCCGCTGCTGCAGGTGGAGGTGGCCTACGGCGTGCAGCCGGAGGAGCGCGTCCTCCGCCTCCGGGCCGCAGGTGAAGGCCCGGCCGCAGCGGTGGCGGCGGTGGCCGCGGCCTGCTCCCGTACCGCTCCCGCCCGCGCCTAGAGGCAATGCTCGTCCTGGGCCTGGAGACGGCCACTTCCTACGGCAGCGTGGCCCTGGTCGGTCCCCGAGGACTGCTGGCCGAGATCACCGCGCTGGTACCTATGCGCCACCTGGAGTGGCTGGTCCCGGCCATCGACCGCGTACTGGCCGACGCCGGGGTCTCCCGGGCGCAGGTGGAGGGGCTGGCCGTCTCGCGGGGCCCCGGGGGGTTCACCGGACTGCGCATCGGCATCGCCACGGCGGCGGCCTGGGCGCGGGCCAGCGGCGTACCGGTGGTGGGGATCTCCACGCTGGAGGCGCTGGCCGCCGCTGCCGGCGCCCCGGGCCTGGTGCTGCCCGTGCTCGACGCCAGGCGCGGCGAGGTGGCGGCGGCAGTCTTCCGCAGGGAAGACGGGCAGCACCTCACCCGGGTGCACGAGGACACGGTGCTCCCCCCGGAGGCGCTGGGCAGTCTGGTCCCCGGAGGAGAGCCGGTCCTGCTTGTGGGGGACGGGCTGGCGCGCTGGCCGGAGGCCATCCGGCAGGCCGTTCCCGGCGGCTGGATGGCGCCCCCGCCGCTGTGGGTGCCGCGCGCCGCGGTGACAGCCACTCTGGGTCGGGAGCGGCTTCTGGCCGGACAGCGGGACGACCCCTACAGACTGGTGCCCGTCTACGGCCGTCGCCCCATGGTGGTCTGAGCGCCAGCGGCACTCCCGAGAATGCGCTATGATACCGTAAGCGCCGCATGGTCAAGGAGATCACCCGTGTCGAGATCGCGCCGATGACGCCGGCAGATATCCCGGCGGTCCTGGAAATCGAGCGCCGCTCCTTCCCCAGTCCGTGGCCGCGCGAGGCCTACGAGCACGAGCTGGACCGCAACCATACTGCCGTCTACCTGGTGGCGCGGCGGGAGGGAGTCGTCGTCGGCTACGCCGGCATGTGGGTGGTGATGGACGAAGCCCACATCACCACCATCGCCGTCCACCCGGGGATGCGCGGGCAAGGGATCGGCGAGCGGTTGCTGGTGGCCCTGATCGACAGGGCCGGAGAGCGGGGCGCCCGGTGGGTGCAGCTGGAGGTGCGCCGCTCCAACCTGGTGGCGCAGAGCCTGTACCGCAAGTACGGCTTCCGGGACGTGGGCGTGCGGCGCCACTACTACAGCGATAACGGGGAAGACGCTCTGGTCATGTGGACGGGCAATATCTGGGAGGAGGAGTTCCGGCGGCGATACGAGAAACTGCGCGCCGCCCTCCTCGGCTCCTGACCCGCCTTGACCCTGCTGCTGGGTATCGAGACCTCATGCGACGAGACGGCCGCCGCCGTCATCGACGCCAGCTTTTCCATCCGCAGTAACGTCATCGCCTCGCAGGCCGACCTGCACCGCCGCTTTGGCGGCATCGTCCCCGAGCTCGCCTCCCGCCGCCACATCGAGCGCCTGCTGCCGGTGCTGGACGAGGCGCTGGAGCGGGCGGGCGTGGCCCTGCGGGCCGTGGCTGGCGTGGCGGTCACGCGCGGTCCCGGCCTGCCGGGCAGCCTGGCGGTGGGCGTGGCCGCGGCCAAGGCGCTGGCCTATACCTGCGGCCTCCCTCTGGTAGGCGTGAACCACCTGGAAGGACATATCTATGCCAACCGCCTCGACCGTTCCACCTGGCCGGTGCCCGCGGCGGTGCTGATTGTCTCCGGGGCGCACACCGACCTGGTCCTCATGCGGGAAGAGGGCCGCTACCAGGTGCTGGGGCGCACCCGCGACGACGCGGCCGGGGAGGCCTTCGACAAGGTGGGGCGGATGATGGGGCTGGGATACCCGGGCGGTCCCCCCCTTGACCGCCTGGCTGAGGGGGGAGATCCGGACCGCGTCCCCCTGCCGCTGCCCTTTCCCGACGGCGCCTACGACTTCTCTTTCAGCGGGCTGAAGACCGCTGCACTGCGCGTCTGGCGCGCCCGGCCCGCAGACGCGGGGTTCGCCCGCGATTTCGCCGCGAGTTTCCGCCGGGCGGTGGTTGAGGTCCTGGTGGCGAAGCTGTTCCGGGTGGTGGACGCGTACCGCCCTCGCGGGGTGATGCTGGCCGGTGGAGTTGCCTCCAACACCCTCCTGCGGCTGCGGACGGAGGAGGAAGCTCGGCGGCACGGCCTGCCCCTCCTTGTCCCCCCTCCGGCCCTGTGCACCGACAACGCGGCGATGATCGCGGCCGCAGGGGCTGCGCGCCTGCTTAAGGGGGAGTCGGATGGGTTCGACCTCTCCGTCGCCGCCGACCTCCCCCTGGCCTGAGCAGGCCGGGGTAGCCCTCGTTCCTCCGGCCGGATCTCGAATGTCGGTTCAAGCCTACGAATGTTCGCCTTTTGCGGGTGGCCGGCGGGCTGTGGATAATGTGCACAAACCTGTGGGCAAGGCCGGTGGAGCCGCCCTCGCGCATGCTCCGCAGAGGGCTGGAGGGATTTCCCATCGTTCACGGTGTGTTGGAAACGCCCCTCACCTGCAGCCGGTTGCGGAGGAAAGAGGGGCTTGCATCGTCCGGGCCCTCTGCCTACCATTACGAGTGCTAGCACTCTACGACCTAGAGTGCTAATCACCGACCCACCCCGGCTGGCAGCGGTCGGGTGTCCCCGGGTCGGGCGACCCAGATGCTCCGGCCGCTGTAGCGGTCGGCGAAGGTAAAGGAGGGAGCGGAGGATGCAGCTTCGACCACTGGGCGACCGTGTGGTCGTCAAGCCCCTGGAAGAGGAGGAGCGCACCAAGGGCGGGATCGTCCTGCCCGACACCGCCAAGGAGAAGCCCCAGCACGGCGAGGTCGTCGCCGTCGGTCCGGGGGAATGGGATGATGAGGGGAAGCGACGCCTGCCCCTCGACGTCAGCGTCGGCGACCGGGTGCTCTTCGCCAAGTACGCCGGCACCGAGGTCAAGATCGAGGACCAGGAGTACCTGATCCTGCGCCAGAGCGACATCCTGGCCGTGGTGGAGAAGACCCCGGCCAAGGTCTAGGTCCTCCTGCGCCTCTGCCGACGGGCCGGCCCCCGGACACCTACATACGGTCCGGCCGGCGGAGGGGCGGGAGGTTGTGGCCGACGGAGGTGACGGCAGTGGCCAAGATTCTTGCGTACAACGAAGAGGCGCGGCGGTCCATGGAGCGCGGGGTGAACAAGCTGGCCGACGCTGTGCGCATCACCCTGGGCCCCAAAGGCCGCAACGTGGTACTGGAGAAGAAATTTGGTTCCCCCACCATCACCCACGATGGTGTGACCGTGGCCAAGGAGATCGAGCTGGAGGATCCATTTGAGAACGCGGGGGCGCAGCTCGTCCGCGAGGTGGCTACCAAGACCGAGGACGTGGCCGGCGACGGCACCACCACCGCCACCATCCTGGCGCAGGCCATGATCCGCGACGGGCTCAAGATGGTAGCCGCGGGGGCCAACCCCATGGCCCTGAAGCGGGGCATCGATCGGGCCACGCAGCGTGTGGTGGAGCACATCAAGGCGGTGGCCAAGCCACTGGAGACCAAGGAGGAGATCGCCTACGTGGCCAGCATCTCCGCCAACGATCCCGCCATCGGCCGGCTCATCGCCGACGCCATGGACAAGGTAGGCAAGGACGGCGTCATCACCGTGGAGGAGTCCAAGGGGATTGAGACCACCGTGGAGGTGGTCGAGGGGATGATGTTCGACAAGGGATACATCTCCCCGTACTTCATCACCGACCCCGAGAAGATGGAGGCGGTGCTGGAGGAGCCTCTCATCCTCATCACCGACAAGAAGGTCAGCGCCGTGAAGGACCTGCTCCCCGTGCTGGAAAAGGTGGTGCAGGTGGGCAAACCGCTGCTGATCATCGCCGAGGACGTGGAGGGCGAAGCTCTGGCTACCCTGGTGGTGAACAAGCTGCGCGGTACGCTCTCTGCCGTGGCCGTCAAGGCTCCTGCTTTCGGCGATCGGCGCAAGGCCATTCTGCAGGACATCGCCATCCTCACCGGCGGCCAGGTGGTCAGCGAAGAGGTGGGGATGAAGCTGGAGAACGTGGACGTCAAGCACCTGGGGCGGGCCCGCCAGGTGAAGGTGCGCAAGGAGGAGACCATCATTGTCGGCGGCGCCGGCAGCCAGCAGGAGATCCAGAAGCGCATCCAGCAGATCCGCAAGCAGATCGAGGAGACGGAGTCCGACTACGACCGGGAGAAGCTGCAGGAGCGGCTGGGGAAGCTCTCCGGCGGCGTGGCCGTGATCAAGGTGGGGGCGCCCAGCGAGGCCGAGCTGAAGTACCGCAAGACGCGCACTGAAGACGCGCTGCGGGCGACGCGCTCCGCCGCTGAGGAAGGCATCGTCCCCGGCGGCGGGACGGTCCTGGTCACTGCGGCCGCTGCCCTGGAGAAGCTGGAGCTGCAGGGCGACGAGGCTACGGGCGCCAACATCGTCCGCCGCGCCCTGGACGAGCCGGCCCGCCAGCTGGCGGTCAACGCTGGCCAGGAGGGGTCGATCATCGTGGAGCAGACGCGGCAGCAGCCACCGGGGTTTGGCTACGATGTGCTCTCGGGCACGTTCGTGGACATGATGAAGGCCGGCATCGTCGATCCGGCCAAGGTCGTCCGGACTGCGCTGCAGAACGCAGCCAGCATCGCCGGTCTGCTGCTGACCACCGAGGCGATGGTGGTGGAGAAGCCGGAGGAGGAAAAGGAAACTCCCACTCCGCCCACGCCTCCAATGTAGCGGCAAGCTCTCCGGCGTAGTTCGTGCGGGCGGGAGGAGTCGAGCCTCCCGCCCGCGAGTTGTTCGACCGCACACAAACGATTTTCCAATTACGAACTTTAGCATCTTCCTGCTTGCCTCCAGCCTGAGAATCTGTGCACGATCGCTTTGAATGCCGCTGGCTGGGTGCCGGTCGCCAAGGCGTAACACGAACATTCAGGGAGACCTGGCAATCAGGATATTGATCGTCGGCAGCGGAGGGCGGGAGCACGCCCTGGGGTGGGCGCTCGCGCGGTCCCCACACCGTCCGCGCCTCTGGTTCGCACCCGGTAACGCGGGGACCCTGGCCCTTGGACCCTCTGTTCCGGTCGACCCCCTGGACATCCCCGCCCTGACCGAGGCCGCACAAGGCCTTCGTGCCGACCTCACCGTCATCGGCCCGGAGGCACCGCTGGCGGCGGGGGTGGTTGACCGCTTCATGACCGCTGGCCTGCCCGTGGTGGGACCCTTCCGGGCTGCGGCGCGGATCGAGTCCAGCAAGTCCTTCGCCAAGGAGGTCATGGCTTCTGCTGGCATCCCCACGCCCGCCTGGCGGGCGTTCGACGAAGTTGGTGCCGCCCTGGCCTTCGTCCGCGGCGCCGGCCGGCCGCTGGTGGTCAAGGCCGACGGGCTGGCCGGGGGAAAGGGCGTGGCGGTCTGCCACACCTCCGCCGAGGCGGAGGAGGCGGTCCTGCGGGCCATGATGCAGGGGGCGTTCGGCGCGGCGGGGCGCCGGGTGGTCGTCGAGGAACGGCTCAGCGGGGAAGAGCTGAGCGCCCTGGCGGTCACCGACGGCCGGTCCGTGCGGCTGCTGCTGCCCGCGCGTGACCACAAGCGGTTGCTGGAGGGCGACGGGGGGCCCAACACGGGCGGCATGGGGGCGGTGGCACCCGTCGCTCTGGAGCCATCTACTGCGCAGGAAGTCACAGACATTCTGGAGCGCGCTGTTTCTGAGCTGGCCCGCCGGGGGTGCCCGTTCACCGGCATCCTGTATGCAGGTCTGATGCTCACCACAGGCGGGCCGAAGGTACTGGAGTTCAACTGCCGTTTCGGCGACCCTGAGGCCCAGGTGATCCTGCCGCTGCTCGCCACCGACCCCGTGGAGCTGCTCCTGGCCGCAGTAGAGGGGACCGTGCACCGGCTGGAGCTGCGCTGGCACACGGGGGCGGCGGTGGGGATCGTCCTGGCAGGCGGTCGCTACCCGGAGGCGGCGGAGCGCGGTCTGCCCATCGAGGGGCTGGACCGGATCCGGCCGCAGGTCGTCGTCTTCCACAGCGGCACCGCGCTGCAGACCGGCCGCGTGGTCACCGCGGGAGGGCGGGTATGCACGGTGGTGGCGCGGGGGGAGTCCGTCGACGCCGCCCGCGCCCTGGCCCTGGCGGCTGCGGAGGAGATCCGCTTTCCCGGCCGGCGGTACCGCCGCGACATCGGCCTGCAGCCCCGTCGGGAGGTCGGCTCCTCCGCCGTGCTGCCGGTGAGCGGCGGCGCGCCCGCTCCCGGTGAGGGTCCCGGCGGGGGGCAGGGAGCCCGGCCGCAGGTGGGCATCGTGGTGGGGAGCGGCACGGACCTGCCGCTGGTGGAAGAGGCGGCGGCAGTCCTGCGGCGGCTGGGCGTGACCTTTGAGGCCACTGTCGCCTCCGCCCACCGCTCGCCAGAACGCGCCTGCCGGCTGGCCCTGGAGGCAGAGAGACGGGGGTGGCGAGTGATCATCGCCGCCGCGGGGGGAGCCGCGCACCTGGCCGGGAACCTGGCAGCGCACACCGTGCTGCCGGTGATCGGCGTCCCGCTGCAGGCGACGCCCCTGGGCGGTCTGGATGCGCTGCTCTCGACGGTGCAGATGCCCCCCGGGGTCCCGGTGGCCACGGTGGCCATCGGCGCATGGGGAATGCACAACGCGGCCCTGCTGGCGGCGCAGATCCTGGCGGTAGCGGATCAGGACCTGCGGGGGCGCCTGCGCCAGGAGAAGGACCGGCTGGCAGAGGCGGTGGAAGCGCAGGACGCGGCGGGCGGCTGCGGTGAGGAGGTGCGGCCGTGAGTGCCACAGCCGTCGAAAAGGTGCGGCCGTGAGTGCCACAGCCGTCGTCGGCGGGCACTGGGGGGACGAGGGAAAGGGCCGGGTGGTCGACGCCCTGGCCGCAGAGGCCGACGTGGTCATCCGCTTCAACGGCGGCAGCAACGCCGGGCACACCATCGTCACCGAGCGAGGGACTTTCCGGCTGCACCTGGTCCCTTCGGGGATCTTCCACCGGGGAGTGACCTGTCTGCTCGGTCCGGGGGTGGCCGTCAACCCCGATGTCCTGCTGCAGGAGGTGCGCGACCTGCAGGCCCGGGGGGTGGACGTCGCCGGGCTGCGCATCTCCGACCGGGCGCACCTGGTCTTCCCGCACCACCTGGTGCAGGACGAGCTGGAGGAGGAGGCGCGCGGCCCCGCCGCCCACGGCACCACCCGGCAGGGCATCTGGCCGATGTACGCCGACAAGGCGGCGCGCCTGGGAGTGCGCGTAGCGGACCTCTACGTCGAGGACTACCTCCGCGGCCTCCTGGACTACCTCGGCGCGCGGAAACGGGCACTGCTTCGGGGGCTCTACGGGTTCACCGACTTCGACCCCGCCGACCTGCTCCGCCGCTGCCGGGTGTGGCGGGAGCAGCTCGCCCCCTACGTGGTGGACTCCCACGCCCTCCTCCAGGAGGCACGGCGGGCGGGGCAGCGGCTGCTGCTGGAGGGACACCTGGGGGTGATGCGCGACCTGGACTGGGGGCTGTACCCCTACGTGACCTCGTCGACGTGCCTGCCCGGAGGGGCGGCAGCAGGCGCAGGGATCCCCGCCGCGGAGATCACCCGGGTCATCGGCGTGGTGAAAGCCTACACGACCGCCGTGGGCGCCGGGCCGTTCCCCACGGAGTTGCCTGATGCCACGGGCGACCGGCTGCGCCAGGCGGGGCAGGAGTACGGTGCGCGCACGGGGCGGCCGCGACGCTGCGGGTGGTTCGACGCCGTGGCCGCGCGGTTCGCCGCGGATGTAGCCGGCTTCACCGAGCTGGCCGTGATGAAGCTGGACGTCCTCTCCGGCTTCGACCGGGTGATGGTCTGCGTCGCTTACCGCGACGGGGAGCAGGTGCTGACCACCGTGCCCCACACCCCGGTGATGGCGCGCGTCCGGCCCGTCTACGAGGAGTGGCCGGGGTGGTCGCTGGACGAGCCGGTGCGCGCTTTCGAGGAGCTCCCACCTGAGGCCCGGCGCTTCGTGGAGCGGCTGGAGGTCCTGGTGGGACGCCCGGTAACCCTGGTGGGCGTGGGGCGCAGCCGGGAGACGCTGCTGCGGCGGGCCGCTCCGACGGAGGCAAGACGTGCTTGACCGCTACACCACCCCGGAGATGCAGGCGCTGTGGGCGCCGGAGAACCGCTTCGCCCTGTGGTTGGAGGTCGAGCTGCTGGCGGTGGAGGCGCAGGCCTCCCTGGGCCAGATCCCCGCGGAGGCAGCGCAGCGGCTGCGCCGCCAGGCCCGCGTGGGCCCGCCGGAGCGCATCGCTGAGATCGAGCGGGCCCAGACCTCTCACGATGTCGTCGCCTTCCTGCGCTCGGTAGCGGAGGAGACGGGCGAGGCCGCCCGCTTCCTGCACCGCGGGCTGGGCTCCGCCGACGTGGTGGAGACGGCGCAGGCGGTGCTGCTGGTGCGGGCCGCTGACCTGATCGACGGAGAGCTGCAGGACTTAGCCGCCGCCCTGGCCGATCTGGCGCGGCGCCACAGGGAGACGGTGATGGCCGGCCGCACTCACGGCATCCTGGCCGAGCCGGTCACCCTGGGGCTGAAGGCGGCCCTGTGGTACAGCGAGGTGCGGCGAGGGCAGCAGCGGTTGCGCAGGGCGCGCGAGGGCGTGCGGGTGGGCAAGCTTTCCGGGGAGGTGGGCAGCTACGCCCACCTGGACCCCCGGGTGGAGGCGCACGTCTGCGCGGCGCTGGGTCTGGTCCCTGCCCCGGTGGCCTCTCAGGTGCTGCAACGGGACCGCCACGCCGAGTACCTGGCGGCCCTGGCCATCCTGGGCGGCACCCTGGAGCGGGTGGCCACGGACCTTCGCACCCTGCAGCGCAGCGAGATCCGGGAGGTGGAGGAGCCGTTCCGTCCCGGGCAGATCGGC
Source organism: Armatimonadota bacterium (assembly GCA_031459715.1). Lineage (NCBI taxonomy): Bacteria > Bacillati > Candidatus Sysuimicrobiota > Candidatus Sysuimicrobiia > Candidatus Sysuimicrobiales > Candidatus Humicultoraceae > Candidatus Humicultor > Candidatus Humicultor tengchongensis. The sequence continues at coordinate 52,616 of JAVKIA010000010.1, forward strand.
TCCTCGGCCATGCCCCACAAGCGCAACCCCATCCTCTGCGAGCGCATCTGCGGTCTGGCCCGAATACTACGGGGATGTGCGCTGGCCGCCATGGAGAATCAGGCGCTGTGGGGGGAGCGGGACATCTCCCACTCCTCCGCCGAGCGGCTGCTCCTCCCCCAGGCCACCGCGCTGGTCCACTACATGACGCGGCTGCTCGCCCAGGTCATCCGCAGGCTGCGCGTCTATCCGGAGATCATGTGGCGTAACCTCTGGCGCTTTGGCGGGATCGTCTTCAGCCACGCGGTCCTGCTGGCGCTGCTGGAGGAGGGGTGGCCGCGGGAGGAGGCCTACGCCGCGGTTCAGGCCGCGGCCCTGGAGGCGCTGGAGACCGAGGGGGACTTCCGCGCGCTGGTAGCCGCACGCGGACTGCTTCCTGCGGCACGCCTGGAGCGGTGCTTCGACCTGGAACCCCACCTGCGTCACATCCCGGCCATCATCGACCGGGTCCTGGCGGGCGATGCGGCAGAGGACCTGCGGTCGGTTGCGGGGCGATGAGATCCGCGGCGCTGGCTGGCACCGACCTCCCCTTCCCCATGCTGGGACGGGGCAAGGTGCGCGACGTCTACACGCTGCCCGGGGAACGCCTCCTCCTGGTAGCCACGGACCGCCTCTCTGCCTTTGACCACGTGCTGCCCACCCCCATCCCCGGCAGGGGCCGAGTCCTGACCCGGCTCTCCGCCTTCTGGTTCGCACGCACCGCGCACCTGGTACCCAACCACTTTCTCTCCCTGGATGTGGAGGGGCTGCTTGGCTCCCGCGACCCGCGGCTGGCCCCGCTGCGCGGCCGGGCGATGGTGGTGCGGCGGACGCAGCGGGTGGACGTGGAGTGCGTCGTCCGCGGCTACCTGGCGGGGTCCGCCTGGGAGGAGTACCGCGCCGGCGGGACAGTGGGCGGGCTGCGCCTGCCCTCCGGCCTCGGCCCCGGGTCGCCGCTCCCCCGGCCCCTGTTCACCCCCGCCGCCAAGGCCACCGCCGGTCACGACGAGAACATCCCCCTTGCCCGGGCGGAGGCGCTGCTGGGGGTGGCGCTGGCGCGCCGCCTGGAGGAGATCTCCCTGACCCTCTACCGGTACGCGCACGACCACGCGGCCGCGTGCGGCCTGGTCCTGGCAGACACGAAGTTCGAGTTCGGTCTGATCCCCGACGGCACCCTCCTGCTCATCGATGAGGCGCTCACCCCGGACTCCTCCCGATACTGGGAAGCCGAGGCCTACCGCCGGGGCAGCCTCGAGTCCTTCGACAAGCAGTTCGTCCGCGACTACCTGGTCCGAATCGGCTGGAACCGCGAGCCACCCGCGCCGGCACTGCCCCCTAAGGTCGTGGCGGCCACCGTTGAGCGGTACCGCCAGGTCTACCGGCGCCTGGTGGGTGAGGCGCTGGAGGAGGAGGGGCCGTGAGGACGGTGCGCGTGGTGATCACCCTGAAGCCGGGGGTGCTGGACGCTCCGGGGCGGGCCATCCGCCAGGGGCTGGCGGCGCTGGGTTTTGCCGTGGAGGAGGTGCGCGCGGGGAAGTACCTGGAGCTGGTCCTCCCCGACGGCCCCGCCGACCTGGAGGGGATGTGCGCGCGCTTTCTGGCCAACCCCCTGATCGAGACCTGGCGGATCGAGGAGGGGGAGTGGTCTGGAGCGCCCGGAGGCGCGGCCCGGTGATCTGGGGGGTGGTCGCCTTCCCCGGCTCCAACTGCGACCGGGACTGCGCTCACGTGCTGCGCCACGTGCTGGGCCAGGACGTGCGCCAGGTCTGGTACGAGGAGCGGGCCCTGGAGGGGCTGGACGCCGTAGTCCTGCCCGGCGGTTTCTCCTACGGGGACTACCTGCGGGCGGGAGCCATCGCGGCCACCGCGCCTGTGATGACGGCCCTGCGCGCGGCGGCGGACCGCGGCCTGCCGATCCTGGGCATCTGTAACGGGTTCCAGATCCTGACCGAGGCAGGGCTGCTCCCCGGCGCGCTGCTGCACAATCGGACCCTGCGCTTCGTCTGCCGCGACGTGTGGGTGCGCACCGAATGTGTGCGCACACCGTTTACCCGGGGGCTGCGACCGGGCCAGGTGCTGCGCCTGCCGGTGGCGCACGCCGAAGGCCGCTACCTGGCGCCGCCTCCCATGCTACGCGCGCTGGAGCGAAAGAGGCAGGTCGTCTTCCGGTACTGCGACCCCGCCGGCCGGGTCCGCCCACGGGCCAATCCCAACGGGTCGGCCCGGGCCATCGCCGCGGTGTGCAATGCGGCCGGGAACGTGGTGGGGATGATGCCGCATCCGGAGCGGGCTGCAGAAGGGGTGCTGGGCTCGGAGGACGGTCGTTCCCTCTTCGAGTCGGCCCTGCGTTCCCTGGCCGGGGAGTAGTGAGGGTGGTGGCGGCGTCGCGCACAGAGGCTCCGGTTCTTGCGGAAGCGGCGGCCCGATACGGGCTGGCCCCTCTGGACGAGGCGGTGGCGCGCGTGGCGCTGGGGCGGGCGCCCAACCCCATCGAGGCACGGTGCCTGGCGGTGATGTGGTCCGAGCACTGCGCCTACCGGCACTCCCGCCAGGTCCTGCGCCGGCTGCCTGCAGGCGGGGACGGCGTGCTCCAGGGTCCGGGGGAGAACGCCGGGGTGGTGGCCCTGGGCGGGGGGTGGGCACTTGTCTGGAAGATGGAAAGCCACAACCACCCCAGCGCTGTCGATCCCTTTAACGGGGCGGCCACCGGCGTGGGCGGGATCATCCGCGACGTCCTGGCCATGGGGGCGCGACCGGTGGCGCTGCTGGACGCGCTGCGCTTTGGCCCGCTCACCGATGCCTGCGCCCGCCGCCTCGCCAGAGGCGTCGTTGGCGGCATCGCCGCCTATGGCAACAGCGTGGGCGTGCCCACCGTGGGGGGCGAGCTGGCCACGGATCCCGCCTACGCGGAGGCGCCGCTGGTCAACGTGGCCTGCCTGGGTCTGGTGCGCACCGTCGGGATCGTCCGCGGCCGGGCCGCCCCGCCGGGTGCGGTCCTCCTCTACGCCGGTGCTCCCACCGGGCGGGACGGGATCGGCGGGGCGGCGTTTGCCTCCGGCGTCCTGGACGCCGCCGCCGAGGTCCGGGACCGCTCCGCCGTCCAGATCGGGGACCCGTTTTCAGGTAAGTGCCTGATCGAGGCGACCCGGCAGGCGCTGGCCACCAGGCGCGTCCTGGGCCTGCAGGACATGGGGGCAGGGGGCCTCGCCTGCGCCGCCGGGGAGATGGCTGCCAGGGCGGGTACCGGAGTGGTCCTGGACCTGGATCGCGTGCCCCTGCGGGAGCCGAACCTGGCTGCGGCAGAGGTGCTGCTGTCGGAGTCGCAGGAGCGGATGCTGCTGGCGGCGCGGCCCGCCGACGCGCCATCGCTGGCGGCCATCTACCGTCGCTGGGGGCTGGAGGCGGAGGTGGTCGGCCATGTCACCGCGGACGGGTGGTTTCGGGCTCAAACCGGCGGGGTCACCGTGGCCGACCTGCCGGTGCGCCTGTTGACGGCGGCTCCGGAGCGGCACGTCGTCCCCACCCCGGCCGCGGTTCCGGCTCCGCCCCGGGTACGCACCGTGCGTCTGGAAGAGGCGCTGCTGGCCCTGCTGGCGGCACCGGAGGTGACCAGCGCGGCACCGATCTACGAGCAGTACGACCACATGGTCCAGGTGCGCACGGTCGTCCGTCCAGGCAGGGGGGCCGCGGTCCTGCGGCTTCCGGAACTGGCCCCGGAGGGCCTGGCGCTGACGGTAGACGGCTGCGGCCGCTGGTGCGCCGTCGACCCTTACGGAGGCGGGGCGGCTACGGTGATGGAGGCGGCGGCCAACCTGGCCTGCGCCGGGGCGGAGCCGCTGGCGGTGACAGATTGCCTGAACTTCGGCCGCCCGGAGGACCCGGAGGTGTTCTGGACCTTCGTCCAGGCTGTGGAGGGTATCGCTGCAGCCTGCCGGGCGCTGGGGGTGCCGGTGGTGGGGGGCAACGTCTCCTTCTACAACGAGGGTCCCTGTGGCCCGATCCTGCCTACCCCGGTAGTAGCCATGGTGGGCCGCGTGCCGGAGGTGGCCGCCCCGGCGCGCGTGGCCGAGGGGGACCTGCTCGTCCTGTTGGGGTCCGCCGCACCCGGCCTGGGGGGATCGCTCTACGCGCGGGCGCTGTGGGGCGCGCTGGCCCCGGGCTTCCCTCGCCCGGACCTTGACGCCTCCGCCCGGACCATCGCCTGCGTGCGCCAGGCGGTCCGCCGCCGCCTGGCCGTCTTCGCTCACGACGTCAGCGCCGGGGGACTGGCCGTGGCCCTTGCGGAGTGCTGCCTCATCCTTGGCAGGGGCGCCGAGGTTTCCCTGCCGGGCCCCGGCGACGCTGTGGACCTGTTCGGCGAGGGCGGGACGCGCGTGGTCTGCGCGCTGGCCCCGCCGCACCTGGAGCCGCTCCAGGCGCTGGCGGCCGCGTGCGACGTGCCCTTCCTCCGGCTCGGCCGTCTTGTCGGGAGCCGGCTGCGCCTGGCCGGACCGGGCGGCGCGCGGGTCGACCTCTCCCTGGCCCGCCTGCGGCGCGCCTGGGGGGCTCTGGCCCGGCTGCTGTGAGGGAGGCCGTGGAAAGGCGCCTGTGGAAGGAGGAGTGCGGCGTCGCTGCGGTTCTCTGCCGCGACCGGACCACGCTGGCGGGGCCGCTTCTGCACCTGGCGTTATACGCGCTGCAGCACCGCGGCCAGGAGAGCGCGGGGATGGCCGCCTCAGACGGTTGCCGGCTGTGCGTGCACCGCGATCTGGGCCTGGTGGCGCAGGTCTTCACCCCCCAGGCCATCCGGGCGCTGGAGGGGTGGCTGGCCGTGGGGCACGTCCGCTACGCCACCATGGGGTCGGCCACGCTGGCCAACGCGCAACCCATCGTCGTCCCCTCACCCTGGGGGCCGCTGGCCGTGGTGCACAACGGCAACCTGATCAACGCCCCGGTGTTGCGCCGCACCCTGGAGGGGACAGGCTGCGTCTTCACCTCCAGCACCGACACCGAGGTGATCGCCCACCTGATCGCCCGGGCCCCCGCTGCCACGTTGCTGGAGGCGGTCCGCTACGGGATGCAGCGCCTGGAAGGGGCCTTCACCGTAGTGCTGCTTGCGGGTGAGACCATCCTGGGATTCCGCGACCGCCACGGCATCCGCCCTCTGGTCCTGGGAGGTGGGCCCGGCTTCTGGATGCTGGCGTCCGAGACGTGCGCCTTCGACCACACCGCCGGGCAGCCCTACCGCGAGGTCGACCCAGGGGAGCTGGTGGTCTGCACGGCGGATGGTGCCCGAGCCCTCCCTGTGCTGGAGGTCCACCGCCGCGCCCACTGCGTCTTCGAGTACATCTACTTCGCCCGACCGGACACGGCGCTGTTCGGGCGCAACGTGCACCAGGTGCGCCGCCGCATGGGCCGCATCCTGGCCCGCGAGCACCCGGCCGCGGCGGACCTGGTGGTGCCCGTCCCCGACTCGGGAAGCTCGGCGGCCATGGGCTATGCGGAGGAGGCCGGCCTCCCGCTGGAGATCGGCCTGATCAAGAACCGCTACATCGGCCGCACCTTCATCGAGTCCAGCCCGGCCGTGCGCCAGGCCGGAGTGCAGATCAAGCTCAACGCCGTGCGCGAGGTGGTCCGGGGGAGACGGGTGATCCTGGTGGACGACTCTATCGTCCGCGGGACGACCAGCGCCCGCATCGTCGCCCTGTTGCGCCGCGCGGGAGCCCGCCAGGTCCACATGCGCGTCAGCAGCCCGCCCATCCGCTTCCCCTGCTTCTACGGGATCGACACCAGCAGCCGCGGTCAGCTCATCGCGGCCACGCGCTCGGTGGAGGAGATCCGTGCGTACCTGGGAGCCGACTCGCTGGGCTACCTCAGCCAGGCGGGGCTGGTAGAGGCGCTGGACCTGCCTGCCCGGGTGCTCTGCCTGGCCTGCCTGGACGGCCGGTACCCCACGCGCGTACCCACCGAAGAGGAAGCCGGACGCGCCGCGCTGGAGCGGGAGACGGTGCAGGGCGGGGCTCCCGCGGCGACCTAATGGCGCACGCGCTGACCCACCGCGTGGCGCGTCCGCTGACCTACCGCCGGGCCGGTGTTGATGTGGCGGGCAAGTCCCGCCTGCTGGAGGCGCTGGGCCCGCTGGTCGCCAGGACCCTTGGGTCGGATATCTCCCCCTGGGGCGGGTTCGCGGGGGTGCTGCGCCTGCCCGGGGGAGCGGACCGCCTGGCCCTCACCGTCGACGGGGTGGGCACCAAGACGCTCCTGGCCCGCCGCCTGGGCCAGGACCGTATGGTCGGCGCGGACATCGTGGCCCACTGCGCCAACGACCTGGCCGCGGCCGGTGCCCGACCGCTGGGATTTGCGGACTACGTTGCCATGGGCCGCCTGGACGCCGCAGTGCTGGAGGCGCTGCTTGAAGGGATGAGCGAGGCCTGCCGCCGGCTGGGGATTCCCCTGGTCGGAGGGGAGACCGCAGAGATGCCAGGGGTCTACCGGGAGGGCGCCTACGACGTGGCCGGGGCCATGGTCGGTCTGGTGGATGCTGAGCTGGGCCCGGCACAGGTCCGGCCAGGCGACCGGATCATCGGGCTGGCCTCCACCGGGCTGCACACCAACGGTTACAGCCTGGCCCGCAGGCTGGTCGAAGGTCGGGACCTGCGCCGGCACCGGGCCGCCCTGGGCGGATCGCTGGGGGAGGCGCTGCTTGCGCCACACCGCTGCTACGCGCCGGCCCTCTGGCGGCTCTTCGCCGCGCTGCCGGTGCACGCTGCCGCCCATATCACCGGAGGGGGGCTGCCCGGGAATATCACCCGGGTGCTGCCGCCCCGCCTTCAGGCGCGCCTGGAGCCAGCCTGGCCCGTCCCTCCCATCTTCCCCTTCCTGCAGCGGCTGGGGGCGCTGGACCAGGAAGAGATGCGTCGGGTGTTTAACCTGGGCGTGGGCATGGTACTGCTGGTCGCCCCCGCAGATGCGCCGCGCGCGCTGGCGCTGCTGCAGGAGGCAGGGGAAGAGGCCTGGCCGGTGGGGGAAGTCGTCCCCGGGGAGCGAGGGGTGGTGTTCGGCTGATGCGCATCGGGGTGCTGGTCTCCGGATACGGCTCCAATCTCCAGGCGCTGCTGGACGCGGCCGCGGCAGGAGCCCCTTACACCGTGGCGGTGGTCATCGCTAACATCGCCGGCGCACCCGCCCTGGAACGCGCGCGGCGGGCGGGGGTGCCAGCGCACCTGGTGGAGCACCGGGGCCGGTCGCGGCGGGAGTTCGAGGCAGACCTGTTGCGGCTGCTGCGTGAGGCCCGGGTGGACCTGGTCTGCCTGGCGGGTTTCCTGCGCATCCTCTCTCCCTGGTTCGTCTCGCACTTCCGCGGGCGCATCCTCAACATCCACCCGGCGCTCCTGCCGGCATTCGGGGGCCGCGGTATGTACGGCCTGCGCGTGCACGAGGCGGTGCTGGCCTCGGGGGCGCTCCGCAGCGGGTGCACGGTCCACCTGGTGGACGAGACGGTAGACGGGGGATCAATCCTGGCCCAGGCCACCGTCCCCGTCCTGCCCGGAGATACTCCCGAGACCCTGGCCGCCCGCGTCGCCCAGGCCGAGCACCGGCTCTACCCGGAGGTGGTAGGAGAGGTCGCCTCCGGCCGGCTCCTCCTCAAGGTACGCGTCGCCCCAGCCGCAGGAGGATGAGGTGAGGATGAGGGATCCCAGCCGTCGCGCCCTGCTCAGCGTCTCGGACAAGAGTGGCCTAGTGCCCTTCGCCGCCGCGCTGGCAGAGATGGGGTTTGAGCTGATCGCCACAGAAGGGACCGCCCGCGCGCTGGAGGAGACCCACCTCCCCGTGACCCGGGTCTCGGCGCTTACGGGGTATCCCGAGCTGCTGGGGGGTCGGGTAAAGACCCTGCACCCGGCCATCGCCGCGGCGATCCTGGCCGGCGGGCCCGAGCACCTATCCGAGCTGGCCGGCCACGGCATCCGGCCCATCGACCTGGTGGTGGTCACGCTGTACCCCTTCGAGGAGGCGGCGGCGCGCGGGGAGCGCCTGGAGGACCTCGTCGAGTGGATCGACATAGGGGGAGTCACCCTGCTGCGGGCGGCGGCAAAGAACTGGCGGCGTGTGGGCGCAGTCTGTGATCCGGCCCAGTACGCGCCGGTGCAGCAAGAGCTGGCGCATGGCGGCTTCCTCTCGGAGCAGACGCGCCGCGAGCTGGCCGCGCGCGCCTTCGCTCGCGTCGCTGCCTATGACGCGGCCATTGCCGCCCGTCTGGCCGGCGAGGAAGCTTTCCCCGACCCGCTGGTCCTCGTCTACCGGCGGCGCGCCCTGCTGCGCTACGGCGAAAACCCCCACCAACGGGCGGCGCTGTACACGGTGCCAGCGACGCCACCCGGCGAGGTGGCTGGTGCCGAGCTGCTGCAGGGCAAGCCCCTCTCCTACAACAACCTGGCCGACCTGGACGCGGCCTGGGCGGCAGTACAAGAGCTGGCCCCGCCGGCGGCAGTGGTGGTCAAACACGCCACACCCTGCGGCGCGGCGCTGGGGGCCACCACGGCCGAGGCCGTGCGGCGTGCCGTTGCCGCCGATGCCACCTCCGCGTTCGGTGGCATCCTGGCGGTCAACGCTCCCGTGGACCCAGAGGTGGTGGATGCCCTGGGGAGCCTCTTCCTGGAAGCATTGATCGCCCCGCAGGTCACAGACGGCGCCAGGCACAGGCTGGCCGGGCGCAGGAACCTCCGCGTGCTTCAGACTCCTGTAGGAACTCTGGCCCCTGCTGCCTCCCCGGCGGCCCGGGTGGTGCGCTCCCTCCCCGGGGCACTGCTGGTGCAGGACGCCGATGCGGCCGGCCTGCCCCGGGAGGAGAGGGTGGTCACACGCCGCACCCCCACGCCCCAGGAGCTGGCGGACCTCCGCTTCGCCTGGCTGGTCTGCAAGCACGTCCGCTCCAACGCCATCGTCCTGGCCGCGGGCGGGCAGACGGTGGGAGTGGGAGGCGGTCAGACGAGCCGGGTGGATAGCGTGCGCCTGGCCGTGCTCAGGGCCGGTGCGCGGGCCCGCGGCAGCGTGCTGGCTTCCGACGGGTTCTTCCCCTTCGCCGATGGGGTCAAGGAGGCTGCGGTCGCCGGGGTCACCGCCGTCATCCAGCCAGGAGGGTCGGTCCGCGACCGGGAGGTCGTGGCCGCAGCGGACGCCCACGGGCTGGCCATGGTCTTCACCGGGGAGCGGCACTTCCGCCACTAGGGTCATCGGGAGAGAAATGCCGCCACCACTGCCCCCACCGCGGTGGCGGCGATGTTGACCACGTCGTTGGTCACCCACCGCCATCCTCCGGCCAGCCGCCGCTGGGCGCCGCAGGTGCACGCCTGCGCCTCTCCCTCCTGGCCGCAGGCGGGACACCGGTAGCGCGCCTGCAGGGTCGCCCCCAGGAGGCTGTCAACCAGGAATCCGGCCACGCCCCCAGTGACGATCGGGGCGATCCCCAGGGTGCTGGCCGAGATGACAAGCCGCCCCAGGATAGCGGCGACCAGGGCCCCTCCCACGCCGCTGGCCGTGCCCAGGGGAGTGATCCCTCCGGAGCGGCCCCGCGGGACGACAGCGCCCGTGGTGATCAGCCGTGGCATCCGCCGGCTGAGCAGGCCAAGCTCCGTGGCCCAGGTGTCCGCGGCGGTGGCGGCCATGGCACCAACCGCTGCAGGGAGCGCCCGCGGGGAATCGAGGATGGCGCCGGCCAGGGCGGCCACCGCGGGAACGGTCCCGTTGGCCAGGACCTGGGCGGCGGACCGACCGCGGCGATGCTCCGGCTGCAACTTCTCCCCGCGTCGGTACCAGGTGAGCAGGCCCGCACCCACAAACGTCCCTACCAGCGTAACCGTCAACCCCCATCCCCCGGCCAGCAGCACCACA
>JAVKIA010000010.1:65000-73144 GCA_031459715.1 Armatimonadota bacterium
ACAGGCTGACGTCCGGTGGCTCTGGGTTCTCGGCAGTCTCCTTAGACGGCTGGGGAAGCGGAGTTGGATCTACCGCGAAGGTAGGCGGAACGTCTGGGTGATCGAAACGACATGGCACCCCGCATCCCCGGAGACGATATTCACAGGAGGTGAGGCGACGGCATTCATCCCAGGGTACTTCGATGCTGAAGGCGGCGTGCCCCTGGACGGCCGTGACCGATTCTACGTCCAATTCGCCCAGAAGAATCACGCCGATCTGGCTCGCATCCACGGCCTCTTAGGGCTGCTGGGGGTGGAGTGCGGGCGGATCCACAACCCCAGCGTACGACGAGACGCCGACTACTGGCGCTTCTATGTGCTCGCCGCGTCCCACAAGCAGTTCATCCAGGTCGTAGGATCCTGGCATCCTCGCAAGCGGATGCTCCTCGAGGAGAGGACGGTCTTGCTGGGTGACGCTCGTCGCGCTTGATAGGACGGCATGCAGTGCGATTCGGATCGGACCCGAAGGAGCGGACAGGCTCGTCGTACGCCTTCCCTACAGTCCCGAGGACGTCGCGAAGATCAAGACCATCCCCGGCCGCCGCTGGCATCCCGAGGGAAAATACTGGACGGTTCCCCACAGCGACGGAGTCCTCGCGCACCTGCAAGCGCTCTTCGCAGGCCGTCCTATTGAGGTCGACGCCGCGCTTGGACCCGTCGACCGCCGCTGTGATCAGGACACGCCAGCGGACCCTGCCCACCCTGCCGCCATGCCTCTGCCGCCCGGGCTCCTGGATCGGGTCCGCCAGGGCCTCCGCGCTTGCCGTTACAGCCGGAGGACCCAACAGGCGTATGCGGTCTGGATTACCCGGTTCGTTGAATTCCACGATGGGCGCGATCCCGGCGAGATGGGAGAGCGGGATGTCAACGCGTAGAGCTACCAGGCCACGCGATCTCCCGCCCCACCGGATGGCCACCGAGGGCAGAGGAGATCACCCGTTGCGCAAGGAGTTCGCCGGTCCCGGTGAGGGCGAAGCGGTCTCTGTGACCTTCGACCCCGCGATCCATCCCGCTTCCCCTGCCATCTCCCGCATCGTCCTGGGGCTAAGCAACTGCTACCTGGTGCGCGGCGCGGGGATCGTCGTCGTCGATCCGGGGCCCTGGGGCGGGCGGGTGCTGCCCCGCCTGCTGCGGCGCGCCGGCATCCGACCCGAGGATGTCCGCTTGATCCTGCTCACGCACGCCCACATCGACCACGTCGGCTCCGCTGCCCACCTCCGCCGGCTGACCGGGGCGCCGGTGGCGGCGCACCGCCTGGAACAAGGGTGGCTGGAATCCGGGTTCGTCGCCGTCCCCGACGGTGTTAGCCCGTGGGGGCGGGTGCTGGCGGCCGCCATGCGGCCCGTCGCCGCACGGTTGCGCTTCCCGCCGGTCAGGGTGGACATCCTCCTGGACGACATGCCTACGCCTCTGGCCGGGTACGGCCTGCCCGGGCAGGTCATCTTCACCCCCGGGCACAGTCCCGGATCCGTCAGCCTGGTCCTCGACTCGGGCGAGGCCTTTGTAGGTGACTTGGCCATCGGCGGCTCGGCGTTCCGTCCCCGGCCCGGTATGCCCGGCCGACGACCCCCGGGCCCTGCGGCGGAGCTGGCAGCGGGTGATCGCTGCCGGCGCATCCATGATCTATCCCGGCCACGGCCGGCCGTTTCCCCTGGAGCGGTTGCGGCGGGTCATCTCCATACCTGGTCGCGGCGCGTCGGTTCTCCCCGCGCTATAATCCTCCTGTGTTCAGGAGACCCTGACGTGGTCTTGCCATCAGCACGCGGGACCCCTGAAGGGGATCGGGGAGACTGGGGATAGCCGGTGGCGGAGGCGTTCCAGGACTCCTATCCCGACGACCTGAGTTACTGCTTCGGGTGCGGCCGGCTCAACCCGCACGGGCACCGGTTGAAGAGCTACTGGGACGGGGAGGAGACAGTGGCGGCATTCCACCCCCAGCCTTATCACATCGCCATCCCCGGGTATGTCTACGGGGGGCTGATCGCCTCCCTCATCGACTGCCACGCCACAGGGACCGCGGCCGCCGCGGCCTACCGGGCCGCAGGGCGAAAGATGGGCAGCGAGCCCGCACTGCGCTTTGTCGCCGCATCCCTGCACGTGGACTACATCCGCCCCACCCCGCTGGGAGTGTCGCTGGAGGTGCGGGCGCAGGTAAAGGCGATGGATGGGCGTAAGGTGGTGGTCGCGGCCACCGTCTCCGCCGGGGGAGAGGTCACCGCCCGCGGCGAGGTGATGGCCGTGCAGATGCCCGAGTACATGCGGCCGAGGGGCGGTATACCGTTCCGGGAGGTCCCTTAGACCCGGCTGCACCCTTCCCGTCGCGCCTAGGCCCCACCCCCCCTGGGCATAAGTCACGGTTGGACCCGCACCCCGGCGCCACCAGCCTCGGGCGCCGCGACACGATAGGCGGCATGGACATCTCAGCGCGTCCGGATGCTCTCGGCCACCTCTACCGGCAGGCCCGCGCCCTGGCCTCCACCGATACGGCGCGACCAGAAGAGGCGTCGGACTTCTCCCAGACGAGCAGGGCCGTCTTCGCCGACATCGCGCAGGGAGAAAGCGGCGTCGCCGGGCCGGAGGGGCGCCGTCGCGACCAGGTGCGGCGGGCAGCGATCGCCGCCCTGCGACACCAGGCCCTGCTGCTGCGGCGGGCCTGGGTGGCGGAAGGCGGTCCGTCCGCTGAGGATGGCGCCGGGGTGCAGGCGCTCCTGACGCAGGCCGCCACACTGGCGGAAACCGCCCTGGCCCTCCACCGCGAGGGTGATGCCGGGCGGATGGAGACAGAATACGTCGTCCGCTTCCTGCGGACCACGACGGCGATCGCCGCCATCCCGGCGCGAAGGCCGCCGGCGGCGGAGGATGTGCCTGTCCCGGTTCCTCCAGGGAGGCTCCCGGCTCCCGCCCCGGAGCTCCCGGACCTTGATGAGGGGCCCCCGGTCCGAGCCACGGAGCCGACCACTGGAGGCGCGGCGCTGCCGTCCCTGCGCTCTGCCAGGGGTGTGCCTCGCCTCCAGCCTCGCCAGGTAGCGGTCCTGGCCGCGGTGGCTGTGGTCGGGTTTGCCGCCGGCGCGGTGACGCTGCCCCGCCGCATCTCCCCACAGCTGAATAGGCCGGCCCCCTTCTCCGCCCCGGTGGTGGCTGTCTCGCCGCGCTCCGGCGGGATGCCGGCACCGCCCTCCACTCCCCGGGCCGCGCCAGGGGGAAGCGTCTCCTCCGCGGTCCCGGCAGCGGCCCCTACTGCAGTACAGGCCCTGCCTGCGCCGACCGTCTCACCACGCCCCGCGCCTGCGCGCCCCGAGGTTGTGCCGGCACAGACTCCCCCTCCTGTGCGTCCCACAGTAGCGCTGCTGTTGCGATCGGAGCCCAGCGGGGCGCAGGTCTACATCGGGACGACGCTTAAGGGGACGACGCCGCTGCGCCTGGTCGCGCCTCCGGGGACGACTCTGGCGGTGACGGTGCGCCGCGGAGGACGGGTCTGGCATGGGACAGTGCGACTGAGGGACGGTCCCGCCCAGGCGGTCACGGTCAGGCTGCCCGCCCCGACAGAGCAGGTGGCGTCCCCTCGGATCCGCGCCTCGCCTCGCCCCACACCCGCACCCGCCCCTGCTGCGGCTCCCACCGAGCCGCGGAGAACGAACCGTCTGGCGCACTATGATGCTCTGATGGCCCGGGGGATGGAGCTCTATCGCGGGGGGTGGTACGGGCCTGCGATAGGCCAGTTCAAGCAGGCCGCCGCAGTAATGCCAACGCCACGGGCCTACCTCTGGATCGGCCGCGCCGCCTTTAGGGGAGGGCGCTTCGCCGAGGCCCGGCGGGCCCTGGAGCGGGTGCTGGAGCTGGCACCGGGGACCGAGGCAGCACGGGAGGCCCAGATGCTGCTGAACCGCCTGCGGTCCCCCGGGTCGGGAGGACAGTCGTGAGCGAAAGAAGCGTCCAGGAGGCCATCTCCCGCCTCACCCGTCTGGAGCGTCTGGTGGACGCCTACGCCCACCTGCTCACCGCATCGGAGCTGGACCGGTCGCTCCCGGCACTTGTCCCCCTCCTGTCTTCTGGAGGCGGGGCGGAGGCCGGGGGCGCTCTGAAGGAGATGCTGCAGCGGGGGCCCTCCGGACTGCTGGCCGAGCTGGAAGACCTGGAGCGGATCGCCCGGGCGGCAAAGGATCCACAGGTCTATGCTGCGCTCAACCGGGTGCGGGAGGCCTGCCTGTACGTGGCGCGGTACAACGCCGCGGCCCTGCTACGTCGCCTGGATCAGCAGGGGCGTGCCGGGCCGGCGGCCACGTTGTACCGGGAGGTCCAGGCATTCGTCCAGGAGGCCACCCGCCAGGCGCCCCTGGGCGGCGCGGACGTGGTAGAAGTCTTCGCCGAGGAGGACCTTCCCGGCCCGGGGCCTTCACTGGCCGTGCCCTCCCCTCCCGCGAAAGCGGAAGCAGCCCGTCCCTGGATGGACGAGACCGTCGATGAGGTGCCGCTCCGGCAGTGGCCATCCGGAGATGTCTGGGCTGGCGGAGAGGGCGGGCCGGGCTTTCCCCCTGGCGAGGCAGGAGCGGACGCAAGAGGGGTCGGGGGAGGGGCCCGCCGCGAGAGTTCGGCAGGCGAGGCCTTGGACTGGGTGCGCGAACGGGTGGAGGTGCTCAACGACATGTTGCAGCGGTGGGCAGCCGGCGAGTCCCTGGATGCGGAGAGCTCTCCTCTGGTGCGCCGCGGACGTCTCAGCGCGTCGCGCTGCCGGGAGCTCTACGACGAGCTCCTGCAGACGGGGGCGATCACCGCTGTCACCCGCCTGGCCGCGCTGCGCATGGCGGACGACGATGTGGGGGACGAGGTACGACTTCTGCGCGGCCGGATTGTGGACGGGGCGGTGACTGCGGTACCGCGCCTCCTGGGGGTGCTCGCCGCCGCAGGGCGTCTGGACACCCGGGCTGGCGGGACGGAGGTGGACCCGTCGGACGTCCTGGCAGACCTGGTGGAGTACCTGGCCCTGGCTGCAGACCTTTACGAGTCCGGATCGTCGCTGCGTGACCGCCTCCTCTACCTCGCTGCTGAGCTGCGCGCCGCACTGCCCCGCAGGGCATCCCCGCCGCGGAAGGCGGAGGCCTGACCTCCCCCTACAGCCAATCCTCTTGCCGCAGCTGATCCGGTCGGTCCGCTCCCACTCCCCGCACCACAGCCGACTCCACCGTGCCCCAGATCCTCCTGCTATACTGGGACCGTTTGCAGACCCGCTGGTGGAGCTGGAAGAGGACGTGCGCAGAGTCTTTAGCCTGGGGGATGTGCTGGTGCTGGTCACGGTGGTGTTGTGGGCCTCCTCCTTCACCGTGATCAAGGCGGCCTACGACGAGTTCACCCCTCTGGCCTTTGCCGCTGCCCGCTTTGCCGCGGCTTCAGGAGGGATGTTGCTGCTGCTGGTGGTGCTGCGGCGGCCCCTGGCTATCGCCCGGCGGGACCTGTCCTACGCCGCGCTGGTCGGCGTCTTCCACGTGAGCCTCTATCAGATCTTCTTCAGCACCGGCCTCCGCTACACCACGGCCAGCAACTCCGTGCTGATCATCGCTGTCTCGCCGGTGATCACGGCGCTCCTGGTGTGGCTGACCCGCGTCGAACCCATCGGCTGGCGTCAGGGCACCGGCATCGGGCTGGCCTTCCTGGGGGTCTTTCTGCTGGTGCAGGCGGGGGGCTCGCCAAGCGCCGGGCACCTGCGGGGCGACCTGCTCACCCTGCTGGCGGCGGCGTCCTATGGAGTCACGCCGGTGATGGTGCTACCGCTGTTGCGCCGCTACCCCACCATCACCGTCATGGCCATCGGCATGGTCTTCGGCAGCCTCCTGCTCATCCTGGTGGGCCTGCCCGAGGTCCTGCGGCAGTCGTGGCGTGTCTCCCAGCGGGCGTGGGCCCAGCTGGCTTACGCCGCCTTCGGCGCGGGGACGCTGGGGTACCTGTTCTGGTATGAAGGGATTGGGCGGATCGGCCCCACCCGCGTGGTCGCCTACTCCTACCTCATGCCGGTGCTGGGGGTGGCTATGGCGGTTCTGGCGCTGCACGAGGTCCTCACGCGGCGGCACCTGGTGGGGGCGGGGGTGACCCTGAGCGGGGTGGCGCTGACCCGCTGGCCCACACGGCCGCAGGAGGGGACGCCACCTGCTGGCCGCCGAGTGGAGACGGTGCCGGCGGGAAGGGAGGGGGGATAGGTGGCGGTCGAGGCGGTGGTCCTGCTGAAGCTGGAGCCGGGCAAGGCCCGCCGCGCCGTGCAGCGGATCGGGCGGATATCGGGCGTGCGGGAGGCGCACGTGATCACGGGGCCCTGGGACGGGATCTGCCTGGCCCAGGCCCGAGACCTTGCGGCGCTGGGGACGCTGGTCCTTTCTCGGATCCAGCGGGTGGACGGGGTGGAGGACACGCTGACCTGCCTGGTGGTATAAGAGGCGTTGACAAGGGGGTCCCCGGCGATATAATAGCCTTTGGCACTTTGAGGAGGGATTGGGTGTACCAGAGCGGGTAACAACCGCAGACGGTACGTCGGATGAGCGTCCAGGGGGATGAGCTCATCCCCTCTTTTTGTGCCTTAAGGGATCCGGCCGGGATCGGCCGGCGTCTGCTCGCCCTACGGGGGGCGGCGGGCGGTGAACCTTGACAACTGCATAGGGAAGACATCCAACAGCGTTCCGAATGTAGCAGGCTCTGTAGAGCTGCTCCTAAGGCGGGATCTCAAGCTACTAAGGGCGCACGGTGGATGCCCTGGCGCCAGGGGCCGAGGAAGGACGCTGTCGGCGGCGATAGGGCCGGGGAGGTGCCTAGCAACCTTCGATCCGGCCGTCTCCGAATGGGGAAACCCGGCGCGGGTCATGCCGCGTCATCCCGCACTGAATTCATAGGTGCGGGAAGGCCAGTCGGGGAACTGAAACATCTCAGTACCCGGAGGAAGAGAAATCAACAGCGGCACCCGCGAAGTCCGTCCGGACTTCGCGGGTGCCCGGAGATTCCCGGAGTAGTGGCGAGCGAAACGGGAAGAGCCCAAACCCGCGGTGCGTGATAGCCCGCAGGCGTTGCACCGCGGGGGTTGCAGGGCGTCGTCGGGCCGGACTGCGGTCCGGCCGGGAAGTGAGCAATCCCTGCTCTAGCCGAAATGTCCTGGAACGGCATGCCGGAGACGGTGAGAGCCCGGTAGGCGAAAGGGCAGGGACTTCCTGGGCGACGTGCCTGAGTACCACGGGACACGTGGAACCCCGTGGGAAGCTGGGGGGACCACTCTCCAAGGCTAAATACCCCTGGCGACCGATAGCGCACGAGTACCGTGAGGGAAAGGTGAAAAGAACCCCGGGAGGGGAGTGAAACAGAACCTGAAACCGTGTGCCTACAGACAGTCGGAGGGCTATGCCGGTCCCTTCGGGGATCGGAATGCCTGACGGCGTGCCTATTGAAGAATGAGCCGGTGAGTTGCACTGCGTGGCGAGCTTAAGGGAGAGAATCCCGGAGGCGGAGGGAAACCGAGTCTGAACAGGGCGCCGCTCCCGGAGGGGAGGGCGCACCATCCGGTGTGCCAGTCGCGCGGTGCAGACCCGAAACCGGGTGAGCTACCCATGGCCAGGGTGAAGCGCGGTTAGTCCCGCGTGGAGGCCCGAACCCACTGGTGTTGCAATACCAGGGGATGAGCTGTGGGTAGGGGTGAAATGCCAATCGAACCCGGAGATAGCTGGTTCTCCCCGAAATGCATTGAGGTGCAGCCCCGGCGGAGCCGCCCGGAGGTAGAGCACTGGATGGGCTAGGGCGGGAGGACCCGTACCGACCCCAACCAAACTCCGAATGCCGGGTGGGTGCTCGTCGGGAGTGAGACGGTGGGGGATAAGCTCCATCGTCGAGAGGGAAACAACCCAGACCGCCAGCTAAGGTCCCGGAATGATGGCTAAGTGGGAAAGGAAGTGGCACCGCTAAGACAGCCAGGAGGTTGGCTCAGAAGCAGCCATCCTTGAAAGAGTGCGTAATAGCTCACTGGTCGAGCGATGCTGCGCCGAAGATTCAACGGGGCTCAAGCCATCTACCGAAGCTGCGGGTCCGGTGGCCTCGGTCGCCGGACGGTAGGGGAGCGTTCCGCGGTAGGTTGAAGGCAG